>JAKAWF010000139.1 GCA_021817025.1 bacterium | reverse complement strand
GGAGATCAAAGCTTCCTTGGCCGCGAAGAGGGCACCTGCCAAGCCCGCCCAGACCGATCCCAGCATGTAGGCGTAGAGCTTGTAACGGACGATGGCGATCCCGGATGCGGCGGCGGCGATCTCGTCATCCTTGATGCACGCCCAGGCGCGTCCGATTCGAGAGGTGCGCAGATGCATGGTCACCAGCGCCGCCACGATCAGAAGCGCCAGCACGAACGGGTAGAAGTCCAAAGGGGTGATGAAGGGGTGCCCCAACAGGCTCGGCGTCTTCCAGCCATACAGGCCGTTGACGCCTCCAGTCAGCGCACTCAGGTTCTCGGCCGCGAAGTAGACAATCCCGCCGAAGCCGAGGGTCATGATCGCCAGATAGTCGCCGTGGACCCGCAGAGTCGGGAATCCGATGATCGCGCTGGAGACCAAGGCCACCACCGCGCCGATCGGCAGCGTCTCCCAGAGGTTGAAGCCGTGGTAGAGGGCCGCGTTGGCGAAGACGTAGCCGCCGATCGCGTAGAAGGCCATGTAGCCGAGATCGAGCAATCCCGCGAAACCGATCACCACATTGAGCCCGACGCCGATGATGGACCACAGCCCCATGTCGACCCAGATGTCCGGGAAGTAGCTCCCGCCCAGCCAGTAGGGCGCGCTGGCGAACACGACCGCCGCCAGCACCACTGCGACCCGCATCCCGTGACGGGCGTTCGCCAGCGGCCGTGGACGCCGCCCCAACCGGAGTCGGCCAAGTACGCTCATGCTCTCTCCGCGACCCGTTCGCCGAGGATTCCCTGGGGGCGCACGGCCAGAACCAGGATGAGGATCGCGAACACTATCGCCTCCTGCCATTGGTTGGGCAAGAATATGGTCGCAAAGCTTGACAGGACGCCTACCGTGAGCCCTCCCACCAGGGCCCCCGGGACGTTGCCGATCCCGCCCAGAACCGCTGCGGTGAAGGCCACCAGGCCGTAGAACTCCCCCATGTTGTAGGTGACTGTCCCGTATTCGACGCCGAAGAGGACTCCGGCGACGGCCGCCAGGGCACCTCCGAGAATGAACGTGAAGGTGACCACCCATGTGGTGTTGATCCCCATCAGGGCGGCGGCATTGCGGTTGACCGCGATCGCTCGCATGGCCTTGCCCATTTTGGTGCGCTGCACGTAGAAGTGGATCCCCACCATCAGCAGGACGGCCACCACCGCAATCAGCAGCGAGGTCGGTGCCAGCGTAATCGGCCCGAGCACCCAGGGGGAGACGGAGAGCACCTGCGGATAGTTCAAGGGCTGGGCGCCTGTGATCACCTGGATGACGCTTATGATCAGAAAGAAGGTTGCCAGCGAGCTGACCAAGGGAGCCAGCGGGGGAGCGTTTCTGAGCGGCCGGTAGGCGACGCGCTCTACCAAGTACGCCAGCCCCCCGGTCAGCAACGCCGAGCCGATCACTGCGATCACAAGACCGACCAGGGGTTGGCGGGTGGCGAAGGCCCCAAGCAAGCTGAAGATGACCACGCCCACATAGGCACCAGCCTCAAACAGCGCACCCTGGGCGAAGTTGATCAAGCGCACGATCCCGTAGACCATGGTGTAGCCGAGGGCGACGAGCCCGTATACCGAGCCGACCACCAGACCGTTCACGATCTGCTGGAGCAGCTCTTGCAGACTCATCGCCCCGGCCCCACCCCGCTCTCAGCGCCGAGCCGTCACGCGCCCTTGGTGTTGGGGTTCCAGTCGACGGTGTTCCCGCCCCCGGGCTGAACCTTGTAGATGAGGTATTGAGGAGTGACGTTGTTGCCGACGCTGTCGAAGTTGACCACGCCGGTGACGCCATGGTAGGTGTGAATCCCGGCCAAGCCCTTGATTATGGCCGCCGGAGTGATCGAGTTCGACGCCAGGACCGCCTGCGCGATGACGTACACACAGTCGAAGTTGTAGCCGGCGAACTCAGTCGGCTGGTTGCCGAACTTGCTCACGTACTGGCTGACGAAACCCTTGGCCGTGGCCAGATCCTGGGGAGCGGGCTCACTGGACAGGTAGGCACCCACGGTGGCCGCGCCGCCCGTTTGGTAGAAGAGCGGGCCGATGGTCCCGTCGTCTGAGATAAAGGGAACATTGATACCCAGGCCCTTGGCTTGCTTCGCCAGCAGGCCGGCGGCGGGGTTGAACCCTCCGAACTGAATCGCGCCCGGGTTGAGGCTCTTGATCTGGGTCAGGAGCGAGCTGAAGTCGGTGGTGGTCGCCTGGACCCCTTGCTGGGACAGGATCTTCCCGCCGAGCTTCTGGAAGTTGGACACAAAGTATTGAGATACGCCCTGCCCGTAGGTCTCCTCGTCATTGATGGCCACCGCGGTCTTGATGTGTAGGACGTTGTACAGGAAGTCGGCCTCGACCTGACCCTGAAAGTTGTCCGTACCGCAGATGCGGAAGACGTTCTTGAATCCCTGGAGCGTGAGCTGGGGGTTGGTGGAAGCGCCCGAGACCATCGGAATGCCAGCGGCGTTCAGGATTCCGGAGGCAGGGATTGAGATGTCCGAGTTGAAGAAACCGATCACGGCGTTGACGTTGTCAGAGACGAACAGGTGCGCGCAAGCGATTCCGGTGGCGGGATCGGCCTTGGTGTCGCAGGAGATGATCTTGATCTTGTGGCCGCCGACACCGCCCTTGGCGTTGAGCTGAGCCGCTGCCATGTTGACCGCGTTGAGGTCGCTGACCCCGTAGGTCGCCTCGGCGCCAGTGATCGGGTTGGCGAAGCCAATCACCAACTGCGCCTTAGGCGCGGTTGTGTTGGCGGTGGAGCCACAGGCCGCCACCACCAGTGCCAGCCCTCCCATGGTGGCGGCCAACGCCGCCCATCGCAGTCCGTGCCCCAAGTTCGTGGTCATGGGTTCGACCCTCCCGTACTTCGTCGGTGGAGGTCCACTCGCTCCGTGCTCCACCGTAACTCTGTGTTATATAGAACGGGAATGGGGTCGGAGTCAATAGGCAGGCGTAAGCTCGCCGCTCGCCAGGAGGTCCCAGGGGTGGGGGCCGTGGCGCCCGACGGGGCCACCGCTGCGGACAATGGACTTCCTGCGCTCGATAAGGCTAGCCTCAGGGACCGGGCTAGAGGCGCCATTCGGGGCAGCATCGTTGCCGGCCAGATTGGGGCCGGGGAGCTTCACCCAGTGTCCTATTTCGCCACTCAGCTGGGAGTCTCAGCTACCCCGATTCGCGAGGCCTTGTTCGACCTCGCCGGCGAAGGCCTGATCGAGGTTGTTCGCAACCGCGGCTTCAGGGTACCGGTGCTGAGCGAGCATGATCTCGACGAACTGTACGAGCTCCGCCTGCTGGTTGAGCTACCGGCCGTGGTCCGGGTGGCCCGCGAGCGGGCCACCTTGGACACTCCGCTGCTTCGACGCCTGGCCGGCGAGCTCGTGACCCAGGCGCAGCACCGCCAGCTCATCGCGTTCCTCTGGACTGACCGCACCTTCCATCTGGAAGTACTCGCCGGACTCGGCAACCGACGGCTGGTCGACATGGTAGCGAGGCTCCGCGACGAGGCTCGGCTGCACGGGATCGCGAGCCTGGCGGCAGGCGGAGATTTGGTCCACACCGCGGCCGAACACGGCGACCTGCTCGACGCTCTGGAAAGCTGGAATGTGGCTCTGGTGGAGGCCCAGATGCGCCGGCATCTGCAGCACACTCGCGGCCTCTGGGCGGGCCGTGATGGGGATGGTTGACCGTCGATCCGAGCAGCTCACCAGCCTGTCGGCGGCAGTGGCCGTTGCCGAGCGCGAACTGGAGATCGACGCGCTAGTCATATGAACACCGACTCGGGGGCCAGCGTGCCGCCGGTAAAGCGAAGTGGGGCGAAAGGGTCCAGCTCCACACGGGGAAGCGAACCACACATCACGGCTGCCAGGCTCTCCCCCACCGGCGGCGCCATCATGAAGCCATGGCCCGAGAACCCACAGGCGAGCCAGAGGCCCGGACGCGCGGGCACGCTGCCCACCAGCGGTTGGCGGTCGGGGGTCATCTCGTAGAGGCCTGCCCACGCCGTCCGAAGCGCGGCTCCTTCCAGGGCCGGCAGCCTTCGGCTCCCTTCGGCGACCACACTGGGCAGGAAGCCCCAGTCAACGCTTAGATCATCACCGAAGGGCTGCGAGGGATCGCCCATCCCCATCAGCAGACCATCACCCTCCGGGTGAAAGTAGAAGCCGGTGGCCAGGTCAATGGTCATCGGACTCTGGCTTGGTTGCCCAGGAAACGGCTCGGTTAGCAGCACGTGCCGCTTCAGGGGGTCCACCTGGATCGCGATGGCGGCCATCTCGCCGAGGCGGCGGGACTGGGGGCCGGTGCAAACCACGATCTCCGGGGTCGAGACTGAACCGCAGTCGGTGCGAACTCCGACCACTTTCTCTCCTTGGAGATCGATCCCCACCACCTCGACCCCCTCCTCGACCTGAGCTCCCAGCCGGACGGCGGCGGCGGCGTAGCCGTTGGTCACCTCGCTGGGGCCGGCCAGCCCATCGCTGGGACAAAGGCTGGCTGTGAGGACGTCGTCAGTCCGCAACCCAGGGACGAGCCGTGCGACCTCGGAGGAGCCCAGAACCTCCACGGGCACCTTGAGGAGGCGCTGCAGGGAGACGTCGCGGGCCAGTGCCTCGGCCTGAGGCCCTGAGGTGGCCAAGAGCAGGTAGCCGATGGGCTGATACTGCGGATCCGTCCCAGTGGTCGCCTGGAACTGTTCCAGAAGTTGAATCGCGCGCTGGCCCAGACGAATGTTTACCGCGGTGGAGAACTGCTGGCGAACGCCGCCGGCACACCTGCCGGTGGACCCGCCACCGAGACGTCCCCGCTCCAGCACCAGGGGTTTTCGGCCCCGGGCTGCGAGGTGGAAGGCGAGACTGCAGCCCATCGCGCCCCCACCAATGATGGTGATCTCAGCACCGGCTGGCAGCGACCCTCCCATCACGGGATTGGGCGGGTCAACTGTCCGCCCCTCGACCCGGCTGCCCCGCGCGGAGGAGAGAGGGGCTCGCCACCGGTGCGGAAGTTCCGATTTCAGTTCTGGCCACCGTCTACCTCCATCCAGGGAAATTCGCCACCTCCGCTCCGGTTGGGCGGTCACCATACCGTAGTGATACTTTCTATAGAACCGTCGGGTGTCCCGTGTCAACCGGGTCACCCGGGGATGGTTGCTGGCGCCTCCTGCGGGGGATCGGCGACGTCCGGTCCGAAGACCCGCGGAATTGGGAAGTTCGGTCTCAAAGGGGTGGTAGGGGTGGGGAAAGCGGGAGTGAGGTCCGCCGGGTCGGTGCTCGTGATCGGTGGAGGAGTCATCGGACTCTGCTGTGCCTACTCGCTTCACCGCCGGGGATTCGAAGTCACTTTGGCGGAGGCGCGAGAGCCTGGCGGAGCCGCTTCCTCAGGCAACGGAGGATGGGTCTGCCCATCGCTCTCCGCGCCGGTACCAGGGCCGGGGGTGCTGGCCAAGGCGCTGGGGTGGATGCTGAATCCGAATAGCCCCCTCCTGGTCCGCCCCAGATTGGACCCGGCCTCCTGGGCTTGGATGGTCGCTTTCGCCCGCCACTGCAACCGACGTGACCACGATCTGGGCTTGAGCGCGGTCGCCGCTTTCGCCTCGTCAGCCGCTCAGCAGTTCCGCCACCTCGAGCAGGCGGGAGTTGCCTTCGAGGCCCATCATCACGGACTGCTCCTGCTCTTTCTCAGCCGTCAGGCGGCCGAGGACGAGATGGCCCTGTTGGGCGGGATTCCAGGACTCCCTGCGGCAACCTTCCTGGAGCGGAGTCAGTTGAGCCAGGCGGAGCCGGCCACCGGCGGGCTGCCGGCTGCTGGAGTACTCGCTCCCGGGGACTTTCATGTCCGCCCCGAGGCTCTCACGTCTGGCCTGCGCCGCTGGTTGGAGCAGGCCGGGGTCCGGATCCTCGTCGGGGCTAGGGTGGTTGAGTTCCAGACGGAGGGGGGCCGAGCCGTGGCGGCTGTCGTAGCAGAGGGCGCCAGGCTTCACGCCGACGAGTTCGTGCTGGCGGCGGGAGTTGACAGTGCCAGCCTCAGCCACGGACTGGGTTCCAGGATCCCCCTGCAGGGGGGCAAGGGGTACAGCGTCACCTTCGCGAGCAGCAGTCCGCCCCTCGGCCACGCCATCTATCGCAGCGAGGCCAGAGTGGCGATCTCACCGTACCGGGACGGGGTCCGGGTACTAGGCACCATGGAGCTGGGCACCGACACGGCCAGAGTCAACCCGGGGCGGGTCGCCGCGATGCTACGCACGTCGGTGCGCTACCTGCCCAAGCTGGCCTTGGCCGAGCCATCGCCACCTTGGGCTGGCTTGCGCCCCATGGTGCCTGATGGCTTGCCGGTGATCGGGCCGCTCCCAGCTGTGCCCAATGTGATAGCGGCCACCGGCCACGCCATGCTGGGCGTTACCTTGGCCCCCGCCACCGGCGAGCTGGTCGCGGATATGCTGGAGGGACGCCCACTGCCCGCCTTCACTGCCGCCTTCTCACCCGCGCGCTTTCGGAGTTGAGCCTGCGACAGCCTAGGCGCGGCAGCACCGAAATCTTTTGCGGCCGCGCGATGATTGCTCTGGAACTTAGATAGGGGGGCTGAAGTTGCCGTCTGTGAACGCCGCCGCTAGGAGCGCAATTCTGGCTGCCGCGGGCAACCGTCGGATCGAGAGGTTCATGAGCCGCTACGGGATGGGTCTTGGGGCCTCCCGGTTCGTGGCCGGAGAGACGTTGGACCAGTGCGTCCAGGTGATCCGCACCCTGAACCAACAGGGCTTCAGGTGTAACGCCACCGAGCTTGGCGAAGCAGTTCAGAGCGAGGCGGACGCTCTCAGTGCCGTCCACGACTATGAGGCTCTGCTCAGGCGCCTCGCGTCGGAGCAGCTCACGGCCAATGTGGCAGTCAAGCTGACCCTGATGGGGCTGGATCTCCGCGAGGACTTGGCGGAGGGCAACCTGGCCCAGCTGCTTGACGTGGCTCGCAGCCTGGGCCTCACGATGCGGATCGACATGGAGGACTCGGGGCATGTCGACGCCACGCTCCGCGTCTATCGGAGACTTCGCGAACGCGGCTACGACAACGTGGGCGCGGTATTGCAGTCCTATCTTTATCGGAGCGCCGCCGATCTGGAGGCACTGCTGCCGCTGGCCCCCAATCTAAGGCTGGTCAAAGGCGCCTACCTCGAGAGCCGGGAAGTTGCCTTTCCCCACAAGAGCGACGTGGATCGCAACTATGTGCGGATGCTGGAGGTGGCGCTGGGTAGCGCCGGGTACACCGCCGTGGCCACCCACGATGAACGGATCATCGAGCACGCCGTGGACTTCACCACACGTCGAGGGATACCCCGCGAGCGCTTCGAGTTCCAGATGCTATATGGGGTCAGACCGCAGCTGCAGCGGTCCCTAGTCGCCCGTGGCTACACGGTGCTGGTGGCCACGTCCTACGGCACTCACTGGTACCCGTTCTTCATGCGGCGGCTGGCTGAGCGGCCGGCGAACGTCCTATTCCTGGCCCGCAACCTGGCTCGGCACTGAGGCGGCGGCGGGGGGACGCCTCGGCGGGCTGGCAAATCACAAAGTAGGAGAACAGCAGATGAGCATCCCTGGGTTTCACAACGAGCCGGGTCTGGACTTTTCAATGGCGTCCAACCGACGCGATTTCGAGGCCGCCCTAGCGCGGATCGGGGCTCAGCTTGGACGCAGCTATCCGCTGCTGATCGGGGGTGAGGAGGTGGCGACCGAGTCGGTGATCGACTCCTTCAATCCCGCCCATCCGGAGCAGCTGGTCGGGCGCCATGCGGCGGCTGAGCCGACCCATGTTGAGAAAGCGGTCGCGGCCGGCTGGGCCGCGTTCCCGGGATGGTCCCGGACGCCGGTGGACCAGAGGGCACAGCTCCTCTTCCGGGCGGCGGAGGTGATCAGGCGGCGTCGCCACGAGTTGGCCGCCCTGATGGTCTACGAGGTCGGCAAGCCCTGGGACGAGGCTGACGGCGAGGCCGCCGAGGCCGTCGACCTGATGGAGTGGTACGCCCGCCAGGCGCTAGAGCTGCCCTCCCGGGACCGGATGGTCACGTGGCCCGGGGAGATCTCCGAGTTCCGCTATCTGCCACTGGGAGTCGGGGCGGTAATCTCGCCTTGGAACTTCCCCCTGGCTCTGGCAACCGGCATGACGACGGCAGCGCTGGTGGCCGGCAATTGCGTGATCCTCAAGCCGGCCGAAACC
>JAKAWF010000138.1 GCA_021817025.1 bacterium | reverse complement strand
GTACAGGTCGTAGTCCCAGGCCCCGTGAGGCTCGAACGGATGCCCCGCTCGCGTCCGGCCCTCCTGATGGGCGATCTCGTAGTACCCGCACTTGCACTGATCGACCGCCGCGCTGGAGCCCTCGCCCCGGAACTGGAAGAACGGCAGCCGCATGTCGCTCGGCACCTTCTTGTCACAGTCGGGGCACAACGCCGTCCTGCCTGTCAGGGTCGGCGGCGGTGCCGCTGTGATCGTTCCGTGGATCGCGCAGGCCGGGTGCCCGTCGCCATCCGTCGCGTTCGCCGCGCACCCGCAGGTCATCATCGGCCGCTCGCTTCTGACCTCGCTCATCGCCGGCCACAACCAGCGTGGCCGCAGCCGCCACAGAACCCGCCCCGGTTGCACTCGCACTCGCAGGGGCCGACGGGTCGGCGCTCCGCGCCCCTCACCTCCGCTGCCTTGCGGTTCAGTGCCGCCGCCGTCTCCTCGCTCGTCGCTACCTCTGCCATGAAGTGGATCAACCAACTCTCATGCTCAGCCAACGGGCCGATCCCGTACCCGGCCAACTCCTGGTCCACTTCAGCCAGGATCTGGCTGTACCGCTGCTCCGTCATCTCCATGCCAGTCCTCCGTTCTCGGGCTGCTACCCAGCCCGCTCCGCTATGCGCTGGCCGCTCTTGCGGCCTTGGCTATCTGCTTGACCCGCTTCAAGAACGGGCTGCTCCAGTCTTCTGAGCAACACACCTTCTCGGGAAGCCGTCGCTCCAGCCGGTCCACCAGCTCATCCCAGTCAATGGGGCCGGTGCTGAACCAGCCATCTACCACTTCCTCAATGTCGCCCCGGAGCCGCTCTGCTTCCTCTGCCGTCTCCAGGATTTGCCAGTCCATACCCTAAGTATAAGGTCCGCGCCCGAGAAGGTCAAGCCTTCCGGGCTATGGCCATGAACTCGCTCCGGAGCGCGGGCTGATCTCGGAAGCCACCCCGCATCACCGAGCTGGTCATCAGGGCCGGGGTCCGAATGCCGCGCATGGTCATGCACAGGTGCTCGCCCTGGGCCAGCACCGCCACGTCGGGGCAGCGGGTGGCCGCTTCCACGGCATCAGCCACCTCCCGGACCAGCCGCTCCTGCAACTGCAGCCGGTGCGCGACGTGATGCGCGATCCGCCCGAACTTGCTCAGCCCCAGCACATGGCCGTTCGGCAGGTAGCCCACAGCGATCTCGCACGAGAAGGGCAGCAGGTGATGCTCGCACAGCGACCAGACCCGCATCCCCGAGACCACCACCAGGTCATCGGTCGCCTGGTGGGTGAACGTCGTCGGGGCTGGCTCGGCTCCGTCCAGGAACTCGGCCCAGAAGCGCGCCACCCGCGCCGGGGTCTCGGCCAAGCCTTCGCGCATCGGATCTTCGCCGATGGCTCGGAGCAGCGCGACCGTGGCCGCATATACCCGCTGTCGGTCAACGGCCACGGGCCGCGCCCCAGATCATCACTTGCAGGCGCGGACTGAGGTTCCAGCCATGCTCCACGCACGGCTCGACCAGCCGCTGCAGCCCCAGGTGGATCCGGCCAGGGTAGGTGCCCTCCGGCATGAGCCACACCCGTCCCGGCGGGAGTCGGAATTGAGCCACGATCCGCTCCACCTCCGCGATCTCCTGAGCCTGATTGGCCGAGACGACGAACTTCCAGACCGCCCGCCCGGTCTCCCTCAGCGCCTCGATGGCGTGAGGTCTGATCCGCACGCGCTGGGAGTCCGCCCCATTCCCACTCAGCTTGATGCTCACGTTGAACCGGTTGGGCAGCGCCACCATCGCGGGGGCAAACGTGCCGTTGGTCTCCACCTCCACCTTGATCCGCCGCGCCTTCTTGATCCGCTCGATCAGATGGCCCACGGCCTCTGCTTGCATCAGCGGTTCCCCGCCTGAGATCACTAGGATCGGCGCGCCCTTGGCCAGCACCGTCTGAGCGACGTCCTCAACGCTCTCGATGCGCTGCTCCTTGGCGCGGTCGTACTGCCGCCAGTCCCAGGTGTAGGCGGTGTCACACCAAACGCAGTGCAGGTTGCATTCGCTCAGCCGCACGAACGTGGCCGGCCGTCCGGCACTTGGCCCCTCGCCCTGTATCGTCGGGCCGAAGATCTCCGCGATCAGCAGCCCCCCGGTAGAGCGAGCCTCGGCAAGCGGGCTCAGTCCGGCTCGTACCACGCCCACGTCTTCTCGGTCTCCGACACCCCGACCCGAGCCACTAGCGCTGCTCCCAGCTCGATGCACGCCCGCGTGTAGCACTCTCGCGCCAAATGCTCAGCCGTCGGCGGGTACGACAGCTCATCGTTCAGGTCGCGGTGATCGAAGCTCCGCATCAGCCAGTCACCGAAGGCGTCCAGCTCGGCATAGTCCACCACGAAGCCGCGCTCGTCGAGTTCCCCTTCCAGCTCCAGCCGGACCCGGTAGTTGTGGCCGTGAGGCCGGTGGCACTTGTGGTTGGGCGGAAGTTGGGGAAGGTGGTGCGCCGCCGAGAAGGTGAAGTTCTTCGAGATCCGGTAGGTCACTTGGCCGCCCACCGCGCTATGAATTGAGCCACGTCGCTATGATCTCCCTCTGCTGCTCCGAACTCCTCTTCGTACTCAAGAACGCGCGCGGTCCAGTCGGTGCCGTGCTGGAAGATCGGGTCAGGGTCCAGCCCGAACGCCTTGAAGGCCACCATCTTGCGGAAGCAGGCCCGGCACCGTCCACAAGCCGCCTTCTGCCACTCGGCGTCAACCGGCGCATGGCAGGAGAAGGTTCGGAACAGGAAGTCGGGCGCGTGCCGATGCTCATGCCACCAATGCACCATGTCCAGCTTGGTCAGGCTCATCAGCGGGCTGTGGACCCGCACGTCGAAGCCCTCCAGCGTGAGCAGTTGATTCAGCGTCAGCAGGAACCGATGGCTCTTGTCACCGCCCACAACCGGCGTCTCGGAAGTCCAGCCCGTTCGCGTCGAGCCGAGGTTGTTCCCGAACCACACCTCGCCCCACCAGCCATTCGTGCTGAGGTAGGCCGCCGCCGCCCACAGGAAGATCGCATTCCGCCCCGGCAGCATCACCTCGTCCACCACGTTGGGCAGTTCGGGGTCCAGCACCACCAGCTGGTCGCCATAGTAGGCCCGGCAGCAGTCCAGCTCCAGATCATTCCACGGGGCGGGCGACAGCAGGAAGATGGGCACCGCCTCTAGCCCACACTCCATCGCCATCTCCCAGGCCGTCGTGCTGTCCATGCCGCCGCTCACCGGCACGGCCACCCGGAACGAGTGGTCATCCTCTCGGCCCGACCACGTTTCGCTCGCCCGGTAGTCCAGCATCTGGCGGACGAAGGCTGTCTCAGGCCCCTTGCCGGTGAACGCATCCCTCACCGTCCATCGCTTCAGCACCGCGTACTGCTCGAGCGCATCCTTCACGTCGGCAGCCCTCCTATCGCCTCAGCCGCGCTCACCAGGTTGCTGACCGTGCCCTCGGCCAGGTAGATGCGCGTCCCGGCCTCCGTCCAGCCCGCCGGCGGCGGCACCGACCCGTGATGGCTCGCCACCCATCGCTCCAGCCGCAGCCACGCGATGATGTTGATCCGCATGATCTCAGCCCGCTCAGCTCGATTCTGCTCGACAGGCTTCCCCTCCCACGCCCGCCAGAAGTTCCGCTGCGACAGGCGGGCCGGGTCGCCGCCATGCTCGCGGATCAGGCTGGCATATCGGTAGATCTCCTTGTAGTACCCAACCCGCGGTCGGAACAGCCGGGCCCGGCGGTCATCCCACAGCGCAAGCACCCCGTAGCGGTGCCCGTTGCCCCAACTGGACGAGTCCGCCGAGTACCAGGGCAGCGCCCGCAACACCTTCACGTCGGTCTGGCCGAAGCCGTGGAACCGGGTGCCCGTCTGTCGCCCCGTCTTGAACACCTGGGCCGCCCAGCGCAGCGCGTCAGCGGTGCTTGATGCCATGCCCCCCAGGGCGACGTAGCTGTACCGGGAGCAGTAGCCCTCCAGGTAGCTCCACGGCTCCCCGCCGTGGAACACCGGCAGCGGACGCAGCCCAAGGTCTTCCAGCCGCTTCTGATTGGCCAGGCTGGCCACCGGGTCTCCGATCACGTCCAGGCTGGCGTAGGCGTCGAATAGCGGCTCCCACCGCTTGATCCAGGCGGCGTAGTCGGCCAGCTTGACCTCCGCCCCTTGCGTGTGCGCTGAGTACGCCCCCGAGTCCGCGAACAGGCTGGGAGGCGTCGGGAACAGCGCCCGTACCTTTTCGAGGTCTTGGGTCTTGTAGTAGTGGTAGGACAGCAGCAGCTTGGGTGTGCCCATCAGGGCCGCGTCCCAGATCGGGCCGATCCGCAGCGGGTCGGCTACCACGCAAGCCCAATAGAGCCGCACGTCATTCTGCCGCCAGTCGCTCGGCGCAGGAGACCAGGTACTCGAACTGCACGTCGTCCCCGCCCTCGATGCTCTCAACCGCGACCAGGTACCGCTGCCGGACCTCCGGCGACACCTTGAACCGCAGCACCGGCCAGAATTCGGTTGGGTCCGGCGGCCCCAGCTGGTCTACGAGTTCGTCGATGTCAGGCGGCGCAGCCCTCGCCAGCAGGTCGTCCAGGTCTTCCGGCGTGTAGCCGGTGCCCTCCAGGCTGTCCAGGCTCTGCAGCAGTTCCGCCAGGAGCCGGTCGTCGTACCGGCCGAGATCGGCGCTCCGATTGTCCACGGCCACGATCTGCTTGGCCGCCTCCTCCCCCACCTCCACGAAGTGGACCAGCGCCTCCTCGAAGCCCTCAGCCCGCATCGCCTCCAGCAGGTGATTGCCGGCCAGCACCGTCATGGCCTGCTCAACTGTGCCGTCCGGGAAGTGGTATGCCACCTTCCGGCGGTTCACCACGATGGCCCGGTACTGGCCCAATTGCCGCACCGACGCCCGGATCAGCTCGAGGTCGGCCACGCGCGGGTTGTGCGGGAACGGGTTGAGGGTGTCCAGCGGGACCGCCTCGGTCGCCAGCACCGTCCGCTCGCTCACCCTTCCCACCGGACGAACTCGGTCGCATCGAAGACCGGGTCGGCCAGATCAGCTCGGAGCGGATCCCCAGGTCGCACGCCGGCCATGAGCGCCCGCCCGGTCGCGTGGCGGACCGCCAGCATCGGCGTGCTGGCGTCCAGTCTGAGTTCCACTTCGGCGCCCATGATATCGCCCCACCCGCCGACCAAGGCGTCAGCTAGGAGCCTCGCGCTGATCGCCTGCCCCTTCAGGGTCACAGCGGCCACGCTCGCTCCGACGGACTGCCCGTAAGCGATGGAGGACCGGCAGTAGCCGTACAGCATGTCCACCCGCACGACGTGCCCCCGGCCCAGCACATCGGCTTCCTCGAAGCGGTCCTCGATCTTGTGCCAGTCCACACTCCAGTCCTCGATCTCATGCCAGTCGGGGTCCGCCCAGCCCGGAGGGTCGTAGCAGCCGGGGCCGACCGCCAGGTGCGGCACCGTGGCCACATGCAGCCGGTGCCGGTCGGTAGCCACCGCCAGCCTGACGTGAGCCGTGTCAGCCTCGACCTTCACCCCCTCTGTCTCGCCCTCCTTCTCCGCAGCCAGGATCACCCACGCCAGCGGGTGCAGGTTCTTGGGCATCGCTGCCGGTAGCTTCAGCGCCATGTGTCACTCCCTCCTTTGCCCGTCGTCCGTTCCATGAGTTCCTGAGCGAAGTCGTAGACCTTGCGAGTGCCGCGAATCCAGCCCTGCACCCACAGCGCCACTCCCGCTGTCCCGATGCCGGCGCTGCAGATGACCTCGAAGCCGATCTCGTGCTGCCAAGCAGAGGCGCACAGCAGGCCCGTCCAGCAGCAGAGCAGCACGGCCCACAGCACAGTCGGGCCGTTGCGCCCCACCCAGCTCATGGCCGTACCATCCCGTGCTGATACCAAGGCTCCCAGTAGGCGGCCCCTATCGGGCACGGGCTGCCGGTCCGATCCTGGGCATATGCCGTGCAACGCGGGCAGGCGGTCTCGTGCGCCATCTGCCGCTGAGTGGCGACGAGGTTGGCCTGGTATTGAGATTCCCAAGCGTCCGCCGTCGGCGGCGGGTCCGGCACCATCGTCGTCGGCAGCCGAGCGTTCTGATGCTTCATCAGGTCCGTGTACCAGACGCTCAGCCGAGCCAGGTTCGGAGGTCGGTCGTCATGGCTGGCGCAGGCCCTCACCGCCTGCACCAGCACCTCCGGGTCACACTTGGCGAACGCTGCCCGCCACTCGGTCTTGACCACCGCCTGGTCGAGCGCGGAGCCGGGCCAGCAGCCACGGATCACGCCCCACACAGCCTCCCACGCCTCCGCGCTCATCGCGTCGCTCATGCCAGCCCTCCTTCAGGGTAGATCCGCCGCATCAAGTCGAGGTCAACGCGACCCTCCTGCATCGCCTGCCTCATGTCCCGATCAATCGGCCCCAGCTTCCGTGGCTCGCCCCTGGGCACCAGCCCTCGATGCACGTCGCGGAACTTCTCGAGATGCGCCCCATCCCGCAGGGCCAGGGCCAGGTCGGTCTGACCATGCTCCCGGTGCCAGTCATGCTCCCAAATGCCAATCGCCGCGTCCAGCACATCGGCCAGCGGGTACTCGGCCAGCCGCGCCCGGATCTTTCGCCGCCGGTCGAGCGTCAATTTGGTCCGGCCATTTAGCCCGCCGGCCTGTACCCAGGCCGCGAAGACCTGCTCGACCTCTCGTTGGACCGTGAGCGTCCGGTCGTCCGGCAGCGCCGTGAGAAAGGGAGCTGTTCCGTCAGGAACAGCGATATGTACGGGTTCGGGTACGGGTTCGGGTACGGGGGCTCGTGGGCTTCGTGTTTGCTTCGTAGCATTTGCTTCGTCGTGGCTTCCGTCCGGTTCCGGGTTTGCTTCGTCACCTCTGAGCGGAGCCGCCGTGCCGTACTTGGCTCGCCGGACCTCTGCGCTGCGAATGCCGCCTCTGGAGCCAGCCGCCGCCCGCGCCTCAGCGATCTCCTCACGCCGTCCTTCGGGTGCGCAATAGCTGGCAAAGTCGTGAATCTGCCAGCCGCCGTCAACCGGCTCCCACAATTGGGCGGATTCGAGGGCAGCGGTCTGTCGCTCCGTGGCCCCGTACCGGGCTGGGAGGGCAGCCGGAATGAACCCCGGAGCTTCCCCCTTGCTTCTACCGCCGCGATGTGCCCAGGTCAGGCAGACGGTCCACAGGCCAACCGCGTCCAGGGGCAGCCCGACGAACTTGGGGTGGTCGTCCAACCCATCGTCGAGGCGAACCCAACTCATCGTGGCCGCCCGCCTCGATCCCCCAGCCCCCTACAATTCACGTCGCCGGTGCCTCCCTGACAGGTGCTGGCCGGGGGCGGGAGTTCAGGCTCCGCGCCCCCTCTGCTTCTTGTCGGTCCGAAGTATGGGGTCTGACCCCGCCGGTTGTCTATACTGGGTCCCGGCCGGTCGGCGCCAGTCCTCCCGGCCACCAGCCGCCGGCTGCTACCCAGCACGGCGGCTACCTTTTGCTGGGCGGGAAGGTACCTCTGAGCTTCCCCGCAAGTGCCGCGGGATGAGGTCCCGGCAGCCCAGCACCTGCCAAGCCGGGGAGGGCCGGTAGTGGCCGCGGACCACCACCGGCCCCAGGGTCACGCTGCCAGGATCAGCGCCCTGACCGTGTCCTCGCCAAACAGGAACTGCCGCCCGTCGCGGGTCCGGTCCACCAGCACCGGCTTGCGCCGCCTGGGGGCCAGTCCGGCGATCCGGTACTCGGTGCCTCCCGACCGGAAGGTCCGCCCGAACCACTCTGGCTCCAATCCGTAGATGGGGGCCAATTGGTCCCACGCCTCGCGGAACTTCGTGACCGCCTGCCCGTCGTCCCCGATCCGGCCAAGCTCCAGCTTGAACTGAGCGGTCTGCTGGCCGTAGCTGCCGCCGCCGACCTTGAAGCTGATGCCGAGCCGGTCGCCAAGATCCTTCAGGGCTGCCTCGATCTCGGGCCGCATCGCCTTCATCTCGGCTGCCGTGAACGCGCCTGTCGCCATGCCAGTCCTCCATACGTCGGTGCTACCCACACCGATCTCATACCCTAATGATAAGGTCCCTCTCAGAGGAAGTCAAGCACCAGCCCCACCAGCAGCATCCCAGCCCCTATACTTAGGGCATCGGGCCGGGTAGCGGCCCCCCACGGAGGACTGGCATGGTAGAAGCCGAGCGGGTTCTGTTGCCGGTGGTGCCGGCGTCTGAGAAGGACACCTCAGCCTTGTATGAGCCCAGCTGGACCCTGGGCCAACGGGTGTCGGCGGCGCGGCGGTCACGAAGTTCCGCGAGGCGT
>JAKAWF010000137.1 GCA_021817025.1 bacterium | reverse complement strand
TCTCTGCCCAGGCCCGGGTCGGCGCTGGAGGTGGAGGGAGCGGTCGCCACGGTGACCGAGATCAGCCTGGTCCGAGAGCAGGTGCTGGTGACCATGACCGAGAGCGGCACGGTGGTGGCCCTGCCGGTGCAGCAGCTGATCCAGGCGCCGGCGGCGGAGGAGGCCTCGGCGAGACGCCGGACCAGGCGCCCCCGTTCCTCCTCCGGGCAGGAGGAGGCCAGAGCCCGCGACTGAGCGGCCCGGCCGGGCCAGTTCCGGCGCCGAAGCAGCCGCTACCGGTGCCGGCCCCACCTGGCCCGCCAGACCAGGACCGCCAGAGCCCCCACCAGCAGGCCGGCGGCGCCCAGCGCGGCAGACCTGGCCGCCGGGCCCCGGTGGGAGGGGCTGAGAGGCACTATCTCCAGCTCCGGGGCCGCCTCACCGTGGGGCGGGCGCCGCGGGCGCTCCGCTGCCGGCCGCGGGTCCGGTGACTCCGGCTGGGGCCCCGGGGCCTCGAACTCACTCTTGAGCGCTCTGCCAAAGCGGGTGACGAGCGACGCCACCGCCTGCTGACGGTCGTCCTCGCTCACCTCGGCGAGCCGGCCCCTCCCCTCGGTGAGCACGGTCAGGCGCAGGTCGGTGCCGCCACCATCGAGGATTCGGACGCGGGCGCGGATCTCGGCGTGACCGCGACCGGTGCCGCGCACCTCGCGGCCGCTCAGAGTCCAGGTGACCCGATGGTTGGGTTCCTCCACATGCTGGCGGGCGTAGCCGCGGTAGGTGACCGAGTGACCGGCGAGGCCCACCCGCAGGGTGCCCCGGCCGTCCTCCCCCACCGTCAGCCCGGGCAGCAGTCGCAGCGCCCCTCCCCGCTCCACCAGCAGATCCCAGACCTGCTGGGGTGGAGCCTCGACTCGCAGGGTCTGGATGAGAGTCACCTGGTCTCCTCCTCGGCGGGGCCACCGCCGCCATCGGGGCCGTTCCCGGGCTGGTCTGAGCCCGGCCCCAGATCCGCCGCCGGCGGCGCGTAGACGGGCTCCCAGCCCGGTAGATGCCCACCCCCTGGGGGCGGTGGTAGCCGAGGCGGCCGGGACGGGGGCGCGATCTGGGCCAGCTCGGTCAGGGAGCGCCCCTGGAACTCCTTGGCGACGACCATGGTGCCTCCCAGCAGGTCCTCTGGACCGCGGCGGTCGGGGCGGGCGAAGATCAGGATGGTGCCGCCGACATACTGGAAGAGCAGCAGGGGCACGCTGACGGGCACCATGAGGAGCGGAAGCCAGAAGGGCAGCGACCGCAGCACCGCATCGCGGACCCGGAGCTTTTGGCCGTCCACCCTGGTGATCCGCAGCCCGACGGCAAGCTTGCCCAAAGTGGCCGAGAAGCCCAGGTAGGAGGCGATCAGGTAGGCGGCCGTGATCGCCTCGATGGCGATGTAGAAGTGATAGAGGGCGGGCTGGTAGTCGGGGGCGTGGGCCACGGCGACGCTCGTTCCCTGGGACGGATGCGCCTGGTAGTAGTTGAACGCGCTGGTCATCGCCGGCCCGGCGATCAGCTGGAAGGCGATGATCTCGGGAACCAGGAGCACCACGAAGTCGATCACGGCCGCGCCCAGGCGCGGCCAGGTGGGAAGGGCCCGCGGCCTGCCGTAGGCGGGTGCCGGCATCTGACTCACACCTAGTCCTTCCTGGTGGCGGTGGCTTCCGGCGCGCTGAGAGCGGCGAAGAGGTCCTTCCTGGTGGATTCTACGGGCAAGCTCACACGCTGGGCGTCCACAGCGGGGATGACGGCCGGGTGACAATCCCGGCCGAGCGGCTCAACCCGGCTCGAGCTCGGCTAGCCTGCGCCGATGCAGAAGCCAGTCAGGGGCAGGTCCAGGGCGCCCCGGACAAAGGCTCGCACGGTGGTGCGAGCAACTTCGGGCCGTCTCCGGAGCGGCTCCCGGGGGCAGGGGATGGTTGAGTACGCGCTCGTGCTGATGCTGGTGGCCATGGTCGCCATCGTCATCGTCGCGGTGCTGGGAACTCATGTCTCGGGCATGTATTCCAACGTCGCCAACGGAATCAAGTAGCCCCAGCTGTCCTTGCCCTCGGGGCCCTCCCGGCCCTCTGCTATCCTCAGATCCAGAGTAGCCCAGCCGCCGGGCCGGGTCGGCGGTGGTTCGAGGAGTGGCGGGCAGATGACCTACGTGATCGGCGAGACCTGCATCGACGTCAAGGACAAGTCGTGCGTCGAAGTCTGCCCGGTGGACTGCATCATCGGTGCCGACGAGGACCGGATGCTCTTCATCGATCCGGAGGAGTGCATCGACTGCGGCGCCTGCGTCGATCCCTGCCCGGTCGACGCCATCTATGCCGAGGAGGACCTGCCTCCCGAGTGGGCCGAGTACACCGAGATCAACAAGGAGTACTTCGCCGACCGCGATCAGGCGAGGGCCAAGGTCGCGGTCAAGGTCGCCATCCCGTTCGAGCCCGCCTGACCCCGCCCGGCAGGGGCGGCCGCGCTCTTGGCTTGGGCCAAAGACACAAGTTCTAGGCCGTGTCTATAGGGTCCCTCACACGATGGATCAACCGCCTCCGCCTGTTAGCCTGGCCCTAGAAGGCACTGGGACCGAGGGTTCAGAGGAGGAGCTGAATGGCCATGGCGGTTGAGGGTAAGTTGGGTAGCGGTCCTCTGACCGATCCCGCGGCGGTGATCGCGTTCGCGCGTGACCAGGGGGTCAAGTTCGTCGACGTCAGGTTCTGCGACCTGCTGGGGCAGTGGCAGCACTTCAGCATCCCGCTGTCGGAGCTGACGGAGCGGCTGTTCGCCGAGGGTATTGGCTTCGACGGCAGCAGCATCAAGGGCTTCCAGCAGATCCACGAGAGCGACATGCTGCTCGTGCCCGACCCCAGGACCGCCTGCATCGACCCGGTTCTGGAAGTTCCCACCATGTGGCTGATCTGCGATGTGGTCGATCCGGTCACCAGGGCCCGTTACAGCCGCGACCCCCGCTTCGTGGCCCACAAGGCGGAGGCCCATCTGCGCGCCTCCGGGGTCGCCGACACCAGCTTCTGGGGCCCCGAGATGGAGTTCTACATCTTCAACTCCATCCGCTTCGACCAGAACGTCCACGAGGGCTACTACCACATCGACTCGGTGGAGGGGATCTGGAACAGCGGCCAGAACGGGACCCCCAACCTGGGCTTCCGGCCGCGGCTGAAGGAGGGCTACTTCCCGGTTCCCCCGGTCGACAAGCTGCAGGACCTGCGGAGCCGGATCAGCCTGGCGCTGGCGGAGGCTGGCATCGACGTGGAGGTCCACCACCACGAGGTGGGGACCGCCGGCCAGACCGAGATCGACATGCGCTACGACACCCTGGTCTCGATGGCCGACAAGGTGCTCACGTTCAAGTACATCGTGAAGAACGTCTGCTACCGCGAGGGCTACGCCGCCACCTTCATGCCCAAGCCCCTCTTCGGGGACAACGGCAGTGGCATGCACACCCACCAGTCGCTCTGGAAGCAGGGCGACCCGCTCTTCTTCGATCAGGGTGGCTACGCGCTGCTCAGCGACCTGGCCCGCTGGTACATCGGCGGCCTGCTCGCCCACGCCCCCTCGGTGCTGGCCTTCGCGGCCCCCACCACCAACAGCTACCGGCGCCTGGTGCCCGGCTACGAGGCGCCCATCAAGCTCGCCTACAGCGCCCGCAACCGCAGCGCCTGCATCCGGATCCCCACCTACAGCGAGCGGCCTCAGCTGCGCCGCCTGGAGTTCCGGTCCCCGGACGCAATGGCCAACCCGTATCTGGCCTTCTCCGCGATGCTGATGGCCGGCCTGGACGGGATTCGCAACCAGATCGAGCCGCCCTCTCCGATCGAGGCCGACCTCTACGAGCTGGAGGGCGAGGCCGCCACCGCAGTCAAGGACCTGCCCGGCAGCCTGGAGGAGGTGCTCTCCGCTCTGGAGCAGGACCACGACTTCCTCTACGAGGGGGGCGTCTTCACCGAGGACCTGGTCGAGAACTGGATAGCGCTCAAGCGCGAGCGGGAGGTGGACCCGGTCCAGCTCCGCCCACACCCGTACGAGTTCATGCTCTACGCCGACGCCTGACCTCCGGGGTCCGGGGTGGTCGCCCCGGTCGGTTGACCGGCAGCTCCAGCTGTTCGGCAACCGGCCGGGAGCGGCTCCTGACCGGTGGTGCGAGAGAGAGGACCTGGGCGGCCACCCACCCACCTGAGGACTTCTCCTCGATTCCGCTGCCCGCATGGGGCGGCAAGACGCCGGCGGGCGCATGTCCCGTAGGTGGGTGGCTGGGGACCGGCGCTGCGGGCGGCGCCTTCTTGGAGACGGCAGAACGCGTAGCGTTCGGCCGAGCCCACCGCCGCATCTCCGTGCCGAGCGCGCTCTCGCCCCCCCGATGCCAGCGGTCCCGGGCCGGCCCATAGCCCTCAGGGTCCTCTGAGACCGGCCGCCACACGCCCTGGATCGTCACCGGGGCCTCGGCCACAGCCGCCAGTTTGGCGGCTGGCGACCTGTGCCCCTCACCCGCCGGGGACCGCCTCAGCCAGCACCGCGGCCACCTGCTGGCGCACCTTGCGCCCACCTCGGGCTCCGTAGAGCCGGGCGGCGACGGACGACACCACGGCCAGCAGGTCGTTCCCCAGCTCGCTCTCGGCATCGCCGCCCTCGGCGCCTTGGGGAACCGTCACCACCAGCTCGACCCCGAGCACGCCGAACAGTCGCTCCAGATACTCGTACCCGAAGCGGGCCAGACGGTCCGGGTACTCTATGACCACAACGGCGATGGTGCCGTCCTGAGCTGCCCTGATCAGCCTGGCAAGCCCCCGGCGCTGGGTGTTGAGACCCGAAGCGACATCGCTCGCGCTCAGGCCCACCTGGTAGCCATTGGCCGTGGCATAGGCGACCAGGCGCTGCTGCTGGCGGGCCAGATTGCCCATCTCCTCCTGCTTCCTGGTGCTCACCCGGGCGTAGATCCCGCAGGTCCGCCCGGCGTCGGGCGCTTTGCCCACGAGGGCCTCGATGTCCGCCCGTCGGTAGCGCCGCTGCCCGCTCGGCATCCGCACCGGCACGAGGACGCCACTGCGGTCCCAGGCCCGCAAGGTCTGCGGGTGCACCCCCAGCAAGGCGGAAGCCTTCTTCATCGGCAAGAGCGTATCCATCGCCTTAATTGTAACAGCTACTCTAAACGTTCCTCACCAATGCCGTGACTGCCACCAACCTCTCCCCTGCTCGGTGGCTCACGGGGCCCGACCAGCCGGTTGGCAACTGTCCACTGTGCCTGGCAATGGGCCTTCTGTCCGGCGCGCGGGAAGTCGTGGCCGGTCCGGGATCCCGGCCGCGCACCAGTGGCGCCCGACATCCGGCGCGGGCGGGCCTCTCCGAGGCGGCGGTCGTCCCCCATGCCGGGCCACGATCAGCCCCAGCGGGTCCGGGCCACCGGCGAGGTGGCCAGCTGGCGCGGCGACAGCCGGGGTGCCGCCGACCGCCCCTGGAAGCGGGACCGCCGCCCCGGGAGCGACCGGGGCGGCGGTGTCCACCAGCTGTGGTGCCGGCGGAGGGAGGGAGAGAGGGCGTTGATCTCGCGGGAGTTTGAAGGGAAGGTCCCGCGGGCGCCTGGGACACAGGTTGGGCGCAGAGCCCCGGGTCCGCTCCTCTCGTCACCGGCCTGTGACGCCGGTGACAGGTTCTTCATGCCGAGCCGGCCCCGGCCGCGGGGGCCGCCTCAGCCGGCTGGCGCTGAGTCACCACCAGGCTGACCCCCGCCAGCACCAGGCCCCCACCCACCAGGGTGGCCAGGCCAGGGCGCTCGCTGCGGATCAGGACGGCCAGGGCGGTCCCCACCAGGGGCTGGATGAACAGCAGCGGCGCCATCGCTCCCGGCATCACCCGCTGCAGTCCGTGGAACCAGGCCCAGTAGCCGATCACGGTGGTGACGACCCCGAGGTAGAGGCCGCCCGCCACGACTCCCCAGGTGGGCTGCGGCCAGCCCCGGACCGCCAGTGCCGTCAGACCGGCCGGCCACCAGGCGACCAGGCTGCCGGTCACGATCGCGGCGGTGACCAGGAAGGGCGGATAGCGGGAGACGACGGTCTTGCCCACCACGGTGAACAGGGCCTCCAGCACCAAGGAGACCAGGATCAGGAGGTTGCCCAGGGACTGGCCGCCGCCCCAGCCCGAGGGCAGGCGCAGGCCGCCGACCACCACCAGGTAGACACCGGCTCCGCCGGCCAGCAGGCCCAGGGTCTCCCAGCGGCGAACCCGTTCTCCCAGCAGCAGCACGCTGAGCACCACCGTCACCAGTGCCTCGGCCGCGATCAGGAGGGCCATGTCGGTGGCGGTGGAGAGGCTGAGGCCCCAGTACTCGAAAGCCTTGTTGCCGATGAAGCCCAGGGCGCACATGGCCGTCAGCCGCAGCTGGTCGCCGCGGCCCCGGGGCAGCAGCTGGCGCTTCCGCCACAGGTACGGGAGGAGCACCACGGCGGCGATCGTGAAGCGCAGCATGTTGAGGCTGGCGAAGGGCCAGGTCGCGAGCGCCGCCTTGCCGGCCACGTACGATCCCGCCCAGAGGCAGTTGGCGGCGGCCAGGATCGCCAGGGCGCGCTGCCGGCCGGACATCAGCTCAAGGAGTGGGTCGGTGGCTCACCGCCAGGGCCGAAGGGGAGCCCCCGGCTCGAGGCCGTCTCCCAGCACCAGGTTCGCGGGCCGGAGTGACGGCTGTGGACTGGGCCCCACCTCGATCCTCAGCCCTCCCCAGGCTCAGTCCCAAAGTCGAGACGACCGGGCCGGCGGACGGCGTCTCAGCCAACCGCGGTGGCCTGGCTCCCATCCGCTGTCTCCAGAGCGCTCACGGCCGCCTCGGCCACCCCCTCGGCGGTGAGGCCATACTCCCCCAGCAGCTCCGTCTGGCTCCCCTGGGGCAGGAACTGGTCGGGCAGGGCGACCTGCCTGACCGGACAGACCACGCCCTTGGCCATCAGGTGCTCCATCACGGCCGCCCCCAGGCCTCCCCGGGCGGTGTTGTCCTCCACTGTGACGACCGCCCGGTGGGCGGCGGCCCAGGCGGCGAGCCTGGGGTCGATCGGCTTCACGAAACGGGCGTTGACGACGGTGGCGGAGACGCCACTGGCCTCCAGCAGGGAGCTGGCGTTGAGCGCGACCGCCACCATCTTGCCAGCCGCGCAGACGAGGACATCGTGGCCGCCCTCCCGCACCGGCTCCCAGCCGAGGCTGGGCAGAGGGCGCAGATCGATGGCCCTGTCGCCCGCGGACCCTCTCGGGTACCTGATCGAGAAGGGGCCGGGGTGCGCCAGCGCTGTCGCCACCAGCCGGCCCAGCTCGCCGGAGTCGCGCGGCGTGGCGACCACCATGTTGGGCACCAGCCGCAGGTAGCTGAGGTCGAACATGCCGTGATGGGAGCTGCCGTCCGGGCCCGTGACGCCGGCCCGGTCGAGCACGAACGTGACCGGCAGCCGGTGCAGGCCGACGTCGTAGATGACCTGGTCGAAGGCGCGCTGCAGGAAGGTCGAGTAGATGCACACCACCGGATGCAGGCCGCCGGTGGCGAGGCCGGCCGCGAAGGTGACCGCGTGCTGCTCGGCGATGCCCACGTCGTAGAAGCGGTCCGGGAAACGGGCCGCGAACTTGAGCAGGCCGGTGGAGGAGGCCATCGCCGCGGTGATCGCGACCACCTTGGGGTCCTCCTCGGCCAGGGCCAGCAGGACATCCTCGAACACGTCGGTGTAGCTGACGCTGCCGCCGTGGACCTTGCCGGTCGAGATGTCGAAGGCGCCGACCCCGTGGAACTTGTCGATCTCATCGTCCTCGGCGGGGCTGAAGCCGTGCCCCTTATCGGTCACCACGTGCACCACCACCGGCCCCGGCAGGCCCCTGGCCAGGTTCAGGGCGACCTCGAGCTGGCGCTGATCGTGGCCGTTGATCGGGCCCGAGTACTTGATCCCCAGGTCCTCGAAGAAGACGTGCGGCGACACCAGCTGCTTGACCCCGGTCTTGAGCCGTCGGGCCATCTCGTGGGCCGGCTCTCCCACCGCCGGCAGGGAGATCAGGAAGTCTCCGATCCCGGTCTTGGCGGCCTCGTAGCGGGGGTTGAGCCGGATCCGGGCCAGGTGGTTGGCCAGCCCGCCCACCGTGGGGGCGTAGGAGCGGCCGTTGTCGTTGAGCACGATCACCATGTCCGGCCGCAGCGCGCCGATGTTGTTGAGGGCCTCGTAGGCCATCCCCCCGGTCAGGGAGCCGTCCCCGACCACCACCACCACCCGGCCGGTCTCGCCCCGCCGCCGGCGCGCCTGGGCCAGGCCCAGGCCCCAGCTCAGTCCGGTGGAGG
>JAKAWF010000136.1 GCA_021817025.1 bacterium | reverse complement strand
ATCTACGCCGCTCTCAAGTTCGGGATTGGCGGGGCCTGCGCCAGCGCCGCCTTGGGAACCGTGTTGATGATGCCCGACCTCTTGGCCGTCGACTCGCGGGCGGACCTGTGGGCGGATGGGACGCTGCTGGCGCTGATCTGCATCGTGGCGGTGGCGGTGGGGCAGCGGGTGGAGCGGGAGGCGATCGCCAGGCACCGCGCCGACGTCGCCATCAGGGGCCACCGGGCGGCGGAGGCGCGCTTCCGGGCTCTGTTCGAGGCCAGCTCGGCTCCCACCCTGGTGGCGGACGGCTCCGGTGCCTTGCGGGAGGCGAACCCAGCCGCCAAGGCGCTCTTCGGCGCCCGGATCGGTCGACGCCAGCTCGCGGATCTGGTCGGGGACGGGGTCTCCCGGCGGCTGCTGGCCCAGACCCCGCCGAGGCTGCTGACCGTGGCCGTGCCGGACGGCTCGACCCGTGTCCTCCACCCCCTCTCCACCCTGGTCACCGACAGCGGCGGCGACCCGCTCCTGCAGGTCATCCTGCAGGACGTCACCGAGGATGCGGAACGGCAACGTCTGACCGAGTCGTTCGCCCTGCAGGTGGTCCACGTCCAGGAGGATGAGCGCCGCCGGATCGGCCAGGACATCCACGATGAGCCCTTGCAAACCCTCATCTATCTGCTGCGGCGGCTGGAGTCTGTCTCGGAGGACGAAGAGCTCTCCCCGACCCGGCGGAGCGACCTCGACGGGATCCGGCAGACGCTGGTGGGCGTGGTCGTCCAGCTCCGGCAGCTGGCCGACGGGCTGCGGCCCCCGGTGCTGGATGACCTGGGCTTGGCGGCATCCCTGCACCAACTGGTGGCCGGCTTCGGCGAGCGGGCCAGGACAGAGGCCTCGCTGCAGGTGAGAGGGGCTGAGCGCGAGCTCGGGTGGGATCGCAAGACGGACCTCTACCGGATCGTCCAGGAGGCGCTCCGCAATGTCGAGCGCCACGCCCATGCCGCCCATGTGGACATCGACTTGTCCTTCTCCCCGCGCACGGTGCGGGTGAAGGTCCAGGACGACGGGTGCGGCTTTCAGCCGGAGACGATCGTCGCCGGCCTAGGTCTCCGTGGCATGCGTGAGCGAGCTGCCCTCTCCAAGGGCAGCTTGGAGGTGGAGTCGGCGCCTGGTCGTGGGACGACGGTTCGCCTGACCATGCCCATCGCGGCCGCCAACGGGTCCTCCGACGGGGCGGCCATCCCCACCGGGACCGGCCATCCCGGGCACCGACCGTCAGCGCGCGGGAAGGGGCGGCGTGCGGGCCCCGTGGCCAAGGCCGCCAAGCTGGGGGAGATGGGCATCGACGCCAAGGCACTCGGACCCCCGGAGCGGCTGCGGGCAGCGCCCGACGCCTCGTCGAAGAAGGCCGCTCGCATCGGCCGCAGCACCGTGCCAGGTTAGGTGGGTCGCGATGTTCCTTCGCTACTACTGTGAACTGCCAGAAGCCTACGACATGATCGAGCCGTGGCTTCTGAACGCTCCCGAGAGCTGGCTGCCGAGCCTGGCGACGAGCGCCAACCGTCGGGGGGAACTTCTGCTCACCGAAGTCGGCTTCGAGCTCGGTCGCTACCGGGTTGGCAAGCGGGTGGAGATGCGCTTCCGCCCGCCCCTGCGCACACCTGGGCGCACCGTCTTGCCCATGACCTGGCTGGCGACCGGTCCCCAGGCGCTGTTCCCGGTCTTTGAGGGGGAGCTGGAACTGGGGGCTCTCGGGAGCCGGTGCACCCAGCTCGTGATCAGCGTCAACTACCGACCCCCGCTCGGCCCCATCGGTCACACGGTCGACCGGTTTGCGCTCCACCGGTTCGCCGAAGCGACGATAAAGGACTTTCTGGACCGGACCGGCGAGGCCCTCCGCCTGGCGGCGGCCGCGGTGCCCGAGGGCGTGGGCAGTGTCGACGCCAGGGTGGGATGAGAGCTGGGATCCGCCTACTGGAAGAGGCTGATGGCTTTGGCCCCCTCGGTCGTGAAGGGCGCGCTCACCAGCCAGTCACCGGCATTGCCTTCCTCTAGCATCTGCACCTTGACGTAGGTGGTGGCGGCTCCGGGGGAGCTGACCGCGACCGTGCCCACGACCTCATTCGAGTTGATCACCTTCATCCCCACCACCCGGTAGTTCGCCCGGGAGGCATTGACCCCATTGAAGAAGGGGATGAATGGGGTCTGAGCTTCGGCAGGATTGGTGAGCAGGGTGTAGGCGTAGACGACCGAGTGCGCGTGCATGTCAACCAGGAAGCCTTCCAGCGCCAGCCGGGGCGCGGCCGCGGTGCTGGCACAGGCTGCCAGCAGAGAACCCCCCGCCAGCAGGCTGGCCGCCAGCGCCAGGACGCGCGCCGGCCGGCGCCTAACCGGTGACGACCACACGGCCGAGCATTCCCGGGTGGAGGGTGCAGTAGTAGTCGTAGACTCCGGGCGCGAGGAACTCCACCGCCCAGCGGTAGCCGGCGCCCTGAGTTGGGGAGTTGATCAGCTGCTGGTCGACCCACCAGACGTTGTGCTGGTCGTAGTGATCAGTCCAGACCCACTCGACCACGGACCCGACCGGGACGGTCAGGGTCTCGGGTACGAACTCGCCCACCGTGTTGACGTTGTGGTAGATGATCACCGTGTAGGCGGGACGGTTGGGAGGCTTGGGCAGCACCTTCAGCGACAGGGTCGTTTGGGGCTGGCGCACCACCTGCCCGGGGGCGGTCAGGATGTGGGCGTCGGTGGGTTCTCCGACTTCGCCGAACGCTCCGCATCCCGCCAGCAGCCCGCTGGCCAGCAGCGCCACCAGCAGGCTGGACCAGCGCGATCCCGGGGCGCGCCACATGGGTCTGGGGAGATGCCTTGGCAGCATCGGTTCAGGATAGCGGGCCGTGGCGCGGCCACGCCGGGCGAGGCCGCCATGCCGCAAGATGGGGGCCCTTGAGCAGAGCTGTCGCGAGCGCGCCGCGGAGGCCCCGGCAGCGGGCCCTGGCCGCGGTGGTTGCGCTTGGAGAGGAGTATCCAGCCGCCTGCGCCCTGACTCACGCCAATCAACTGGAGCTGTTGGTCGCCACCATCCTCTCGGCCCAGACCACCGATGCCAGGGTCAATCAGGTGACTCCGGCCCTGTTCGCGCGGATGAGGACCGCCTCTGACTACGCGACCGCCGACCAGGGGGAGCTGGAGGATCTGATTCACTCGACCGGGTTCTTCCGGGCCAAGGCCCGCGCCCTGATCGGGATGGGCGGTGTCCTCCACCGGCGGTTCCTTGGCCAGGTGCCCCAGACGATGGCGGAGTTGACCAGTCTGCCGGGGGTGGGCAGGAAGACCGCCAACGTGGTGCTCGGGGTCGGCTTCGGAATCCCCGGCTTCCCGGTCGACACTCACGTGGCCCGGCTGGCCAATCGCCTCGGCCTGGTCGACACCCGGGACCCCGTCAAGATCGAGGCCGAAGTCTGTCGGATGATTCCGGCGGCGGAGTGGGCCGGCTTCAGCCTGCGCCTGATCACCCACGGGAGACTGGTGTGCACCGCTCGGCGGCCCCGCTGTGAGACCTGCCTGCTGGCCGGCTGGTGTCCATCGTCGACTCTCACGGGAAAGGTCCCATGACATCCTCCCGGCCCTGAAGGGCCGGGCTCGCGCTCGCACCCGGGTCAGGTCCCCGAGAACGACGGCACCCGGTGCCACGACTGGGCCCGGACCCGTCGCGTCGACCACCGCCCGACCTGAATCAGCGGTCCTGGAAGCGGGGTTCCCGGCGCTCCCGGAAGGCCGCCCATCCTTCCGCAGCGTCCGGGCTGGCCATCGACTCGGCCTGGACGGCGCTCTCGAAGGCGAGCGTGGCCTCGAAGCTCGCGCCGGCTTCCGCCAGGGCGAGAGTGCGCTTCAGATCGCGCACCACCTGCCCCGGCAAGGCCGCGATCGACCGGGCCCATTCGAGAGCGGCATCGGCCAGCTCCGGCCCCGGCAGCACCCGGTTGGCGAGCCCCAGTTCGAAGGCGCGGGCGGCCGACACCGGCCGGCCGAGGAACAGCAGCTCCCGGGCGGCGGCAGTTCCGCCGAGCCTGGTCAGCAACCAACTGCAGCCTCCCCCGGGATGGATCCCGAGCCGCAGGAACGGAGCGGCCAGGCGCGCTTCGCGAGCGAGGAGTCTGAGATCGCAGCTGAGCGCCAGGTTGAGGCCGGCCCCGATCGCCGGTCCGTTCACGGCGGCGATGGTGGGCACGGGCAGATCCCGCAGGTCGAGGAAGGCTCGGTAGTAGTCGGCGAGCACTGCCCTGCGCTGGGCGGGGGTCTTTGCGTCCGCTGCCAGAGCTCCCAAGTCGGCGCCGGCACAGAACACGGCACCGCTCCCGGTCACGATCAGAGCCCGCACCGATGGATCCGCCCCGGCCCCACCCACGGCCGCCCGCAACTCCGCCGCCAAATCGGCGGTGAGGGCGTTGCGCTGTTGGGGACGGTTCAGGGTCAGCCGCAGGATCCCCGCCCCAGGACGCTCCAGGAGGAGGCGGCTGCCGTCGCTTGCACCCACTGACATCATGTCGGCAGGATAGTGCCCCCCCGCCCCTGGCTGGGGTGGCCCGGGTGGGATCGCGGGGTTGCGTGACCGTGTTTTCCACGGTTGAAGGGCGACCTCCGGGGAGGGTACAGTGGTTGCGATCCGGGCCGGTGCCCCGGCCTACCCGTCTTGGTGCAGCCAGAGCCTTGGCTGCGGAGGTATGCGGTGAATCAGCCGGCGCCCTACCTGCACTGGGGATTCATTCTCATCTCGTTTCCCAATCTGGGTCTGATCGTGTTCATGATCGTGCTCTTCGTGGCGGCTCTGTTTCTGCCCTTCCCGGGCCGCGCCCGCCGGCGCCGCAGCTATGAGGAGAGTCACCGTGACCAGTGAGCGGCCCATGAGCCCGCCGGAGAGCGAGGACACGAGTCGCAGCTGGACCGTCTTCCTGCGCCGTCTGATCCAGCGCGAGCTGCCGATCGAGCACCTGCTTCCGGACCGGGAGCCGGCCTACGTGGGCTCCTGGGTCTACATCTTCGGCGTGGTCGCGATCGCGTCCCTGATCCTGGTCGTCTCAAGCGGGGTGGTGCTGGCCTTCTTCGGCCCCCAGTGGTGGCACGTGTCCCCCCAGGGCCACTTCTTCAACAGCATCCACTTCTGGAGCGTGCAGATGTTCTTCGTCTTCATGGTCCTGCATCTCTGGGGCCAGTACTTCGCCCAGGGCTGGCGGGACGGCCGGGCCAGCACCTGGATGGTGGGAGTGGTGATCTTCCTGATCTCGATCGTGACCGCGTTCACCGGTTACATCTCGCAGTCGAACTTCGACGCACAGTGGATCGCGATCAACGCCAAGGACGCCATCAACGCCACCGGCGCGGGGGCCTTCTTCAACGTGCTCAACTTCGGTCAGATGTACGGCCTGCACGTCGTGCTCTTCCCGGTTCTGGTGGTGGGGCTGGTCGCCTACCACGTGATCCTGGTGCGGATGCGCGGGGTGGTCAAGCCCCCCGAGGAGGCCGTCTCGTGAAGCGGTCCAAGATCGACCAGCCGACCTACTACCGGGGCGTGCCCACGGCCCCCTACGACCTGATCAAGGAGATCTCGGTCGTGCTGGTGGTGATGCTGGTGGTGGTGCTGGGGCTGGCCTTCGTTCTCTCCTCCCCGGATGTCCCCCCGGTCACCATCCAGAGCTGGGCGCACGCCGCCCCCCTCGACTTCATGCAGACGGCCACCGCGGAGCTGCAGGGCGACACCATCAGCGCCGACTACGGGCCGCCCTACAACATCGACGCCGATGGCCTTGACCAAAAGGAGGGATCCACTGAGGGGGGCTCAGTGCAGACCCTGGGGCCCCTGGCGCCCCAGATCTGGGCCGGTGTCCACCAGCCGGTCTATCCGCCCCAGGCGGATGTGATCGCCCCCCTGACGCTTGCCAGTGTGGGCCGACCCACTTTGATGGTCGCGCTGACCCAATACCAGCAGGCGGGCACGGGCCAGGAGCAGGCCTGGCTGACCGCCTACTCGAAAGCCCTCCAGCACGCCCGGGTGAGCGGTCCGCTGGTGGCCGTCGGTGGCGGCAACTACGGGCCAATCAACGTGATGATGCAGGCGCTGCTGGCGGACGCGAGGAGCGGGGCCCTGGACGGACTGCTGATGCGCAGCGGCCAGTTCTACGACACCAACTACACCCAGCCGCTGCTCTTTCTGGGTGACGGCGGCTACCTCCCCGGCCTGGCCGCGGCCCAGAACCTTGCCAGCAACCAGTGGGGGTCGATGAACGAGACCGGGCGCTATCCCGGTCAGGCGTGGCTCTGGCTCTTCACCTTCTGGTACCAGATCCCCCCCTACAGCACAGCCGAAAACGCCGATCTGCTGGTGGTACTCACCATGGGCTTCCTGAGCACCCTGCTGCTGCTGGTGCCGTTCATCCCCGGACTGCGCGACCTGCCCCGCTGGCTGGGACTGCCGCGGCTGGTGTGGCGGGAGCACTACCGGCTCGCCAAGGAGAGCACTCAGGCGCGTCACCGATAGGCGAATCTCCCCGGGGTCGCCACAATTGGTGTACTCCGGGCCGCCGACGGCCTCGGACCTGGCGAAGCGCGGGTGAGCGTTTGATGGTGATGGCGGCATGGACGGGGCCCGGTTCCCGTCGCCGCGGACCGCACTCCGCCGGCGCGGGTGGTGGATCTCCTTGATGGCCGCCCCGGCGTTGCCCCGCAGCCGCTTGGGCAGCTTGTCGATGGGCTTCAGGGTTCGACGGTTCCTACACCGCTGATGGCGGCTCGGTGGGTAGACGTAGTTCTCAGCGCCGCCCCGCACCCCAACCCGCCATCACTGACCGCCAGCAGTGGCACCTCGGTGAGTCCTCGGGCCGTCAGGTCCCGCGGAAGGTCGCCCCAGGAGGAGGCTCCCGGCAGGCCCGCTCCATCGCCAGCAGTTCCTTGTGGCCATCCGCCTTCGCACCCACGGCTACCAGCACCGCGGTCTCTTCCTGCTCTCGCTCGTGTCTGGGCTCGACCCGAACACACGCGGACCCCGCCTGCCGGATCCGTCGAGCGGCTCGATCACCAGGGGCCGAGACGCCGCCCCCCCATGCCTGCCCCTCGGGGATCCTCCCCTCTGCCCGGGGCACCCCGCCGCCGGGCCCCGGGCGCCACCGCCGGCGCGGCCGCCCCCAGCCTGGCAGCGGGATGGCCCCCTGCCTGGGAGGCCGGAAGAGGTCGCAGGTGGAGGGGATTCCCCTACGCAGACCGCAACTCCCCGATCTCCGCCGGGGCTTCACCGGCACCGGCGATGCCGCGGGGGGGCCGGCCCCCCCGTCGTCCGGCTCTCTTAGTCCGTGAGGCATGGTGGTGCCGCATGTCCACCCCGTCATGGATCACCACGGTGATGATGACGGTCATGGGAGGACCACCGCCGAGTTCGCCGGGGGTGTCGGAATCTACGGGACGATTCGGGCGACTGTGCGGATGCTTTGTCGGAGGCTACGCTTCGTTGCCGAGCGCTGCATCCACAAACGAGCCGATCTCAGCGTTCGTGCGTGAACGGTGAAAAGCTCGAGTCGTGGTCACTTTGGCTCCATGGGCCCGTAGACCATGTGACAGCTCAGCGAGCGAGTTCCTCGGGTTGACCGCATAGGTGCAAAACACGGAAGCTCGTTTGCCGTCCATCATCGGCGTCTTGGCTATCCAGTTGCTGGCCGCATGCGCAGGATGTACGCCAAACAGGATGAAGCCCTCTACCCAGCTCCCGATGCAGAGATGGTCGGCCTGGGCAGCCTCCTCGGGAGTGGTACCTGACATGGGCTTCACGGCAACTTCATGTCCTCTCTTCCCCACCTCGTCTGCTATGGCTTGGGCGACTTGCTTGGTGCGGCCCCCTCTACTTTCGTAGGTGACTAGTACCTTCACAATGAACCTCCCTGCTGGAATCGATCAAGTCGAGCGCGGCTCTCGCCAGGGTAGCTGGGTCCCCCCATGTTCAGGCTTGACTGGGGCAGCCGCGCGCCGTGCGCGCGCGGGGCTGGCTGTCGCTGGGCGGGTCCGTGCGGCGTAGGGTGGCGAGCTGTGGTTGACCTCCTCCCCACGGCTGAAGCCGGGGGATTCCCGTCTCGCCCCTGCTGTCTCGCGAGCTGCCCAACGCTTAGGCGGCCCTTGCCGTAGGCAGGGGTTGTACGGACTTCGGCCGAGCAGCTCTGTCGGAGCGTCCATGAAGGCGCTTGGCGATCCGTACCACCGAGCGTCGCCCCGAGGGACGACGCCGGTGGACTCGCTGCTTCGCGGCGCCAGCCGCGTTCCTCGACGCCGGCGCCCCACCGAGGTCGTGGCGGGTGGAGAAGGCCGCGTTGGCCGACCCCGCGTC
>JAKAWF010000135.1 GCA_021817025.1 bacterium | reverse complement strand
GCCTGGCGGGGGCGCCCAGACGACGTCACCGGCTGTTGGCTCTGGCCACCAGCGTGCTCCTGACTGGTCCGCTCTTGGCGGGTTGCCAGGTGGCATCGATTGGGGCTGGGTCCGAACATCGCACCCAGCCGACCGCGCCCACGCGGCTGTCGAGCCCGTCTCCTGCGACCCCGTCGGCGACCTCGGCGGCGGTGCCTGTCCCCAAGGCTTCCGCCACGGCCGAACCCAGTCGGGCGGTCTCGCCGCTGGCGACGCCACCGGCCAATCTTCCGGACACGTTTGCCGTCGCCTGCAGCGCGACCCCCGGCCAAGTCTCGCTCGCCTGCGCCCAGGCGGAGCTGGCGGCCCTCAGCCGGGCTGGTCAAAGCGAGGGCCTGGGCCGGCTGCGGTTGCCTTCCGACTTCCTCAGCCTTCCCCAGGCCGAGCAGATGTTTGTGCTCATCAATGAGGAGAGGGTCACCAGGGGCCTCGCCCCGATCCAGGGCCTGACCGAGCTGGCCGATCAAGCGGCCGCAGTCGCAGCCGAGGGGAGCTCCGATCCGGCGATGGGGAATGGGATTGTCGCGGGCAATTGGGCGGGGGACTTCGGCCCGCTGGCGGCGATGTACGACTGGCTCTACAACGACGGCTGGGGCGGGTCGCCGGCGGCGACCAGCAACGGCAGCTGCACGGGAGCCACCTCCGCTGGTTGCTGGGAGCACCGCGCCAATGTCCTCCTCGATGGAGGTGGCCAGGGCCTGTTCGCAGGGATCGCCTGCGTGCCGTGGGCCGGCGACCACGGGGTGGCGGCGATGGACTCCTGCGCGCTTGAGATCGGCCTGGTGTCGGCCAGTCCCCCGGCCTACGTCTACAGCTGGTCCATGGTCCAGGGCGGTTGACCTCTGAGGTCCCCTCTGGGGCACTCCGGCTGCGCTCGGCCAGGAGGAGTTGGATTTCCCGTCGCGGCATCCGTCCGCGGGGAGCGCGCCCAGGCTGTGCTTCAGCACTGACGGCTGGGCGTCCGGGCTGTGGTCCGGGGATCAGGGCGCGGGCGTGACTGCGGCCGCCGAGTCGGTTGACGCGGGCCGGTGGCGCACCTAAGCTCCAGGAGGGGCAACTTGCCGCGGCAGCATCGTGCGAGGTGACAGCTATGACCAGCCGGCCGAGTCGGCGGAGCGTTCCCAACATGGTCGACTACCAGTCGGAACGAGCTCACTTCCGGCTGCCGGTGCCGCAGCGGTTCAACTATGTGTTGGATGTGCTCGAGCAGCAGGCTGGCATTCGCGGCGGGGAGCTCGCGCTGCTCTCCCTGGGGGCGGGTGGGGAGGTGGTTGGCGAGCACTCGTACACGGACCTGGTGGGGGCCAGCCGCCGCATGGGGCACGCCCTGCGCGCTCTGGGAGTCGCCAAGGGCGACCGCGTGTTCGTGATGCTGCCGCGGGTCCCAGAGTGGTACTTCGTGATGCTCGGGGCGATTCGGATCGGTGCGGTGCCGATGCCCGCGACCAGCCAGTTGACATCCCGGGACATCGCCTACCGGATCGCTGGGTCCGAGGCGATGATGGCGGTGACGGACTCGGCTGGGGCCGCCAAGCTGGACCAGGTCCGAGCGCAGCTGCCGTCGCTGCGGACCACTCTGGTGGTGGGGGAAGCTCCCAGCTCCGCCTGGACCACGCTCGCGGAAGTGATGGAGCGAGCCTCATCTGAGCCGACTCCGGCCTCTCCCACCCTGGCCTCCGACCCGATGCTCGTCTACTTCACCAGTGGCACGGTCGCCCACCCCAAGATGGTCCTCCACACTCAAGCCAGCTATGGGATCGGGCACCAGCTCACCGCCCGCTACTGGCAGGACCTCCAGCCCGGAGACCTGCACTGGACCATCTCTGACACCGGCTGGGCCAAGGCCGCCTGGGGCAAGCTGTTCGGACAGTGGGCGTTGGGAGCGGCGGTGGTGCAGATGAACATGGGCAAGCCCGACCCCGACCTGCTGCTGGACGTGATCTCGCGGTACGGAATCACCACCTTCTGCGCACCTCCCACCATCTATCGCTCCCTCGTCCTCACCGATCTGCGGCGTCACGACCTGAGCGGGCTGCGTCACTGCCTGGCAGCGGGAGAGCCGCTCAATCCGGAGGTGATTCGGGCCTGGGAGGAGGGGGTTGGGTTGCCCGTCTACGACGGCTATGGCCAGACTGAGACCGTCAACGTGGTGGCAAACTACCGCTGCCTACCGGTCCGCCCGGGGTCCATGGGCAAGCCCGTCCCGGGTTTCGACGTGGACATCGTGGACGAGGATGGCCAGGTGGCGGCCCCAGGCGCAGAGGGGGATATCGGAGTCCGAGCGTCTCCGGTGCGCCCGGTGGGACTATTCGCGGGGTACTACCGCGACCCCGCCGCAACCGCGGCCGCATTCCGCGGCGACTGGTATCTGACTGGGGATCGTGGCCGGCGCGACGAGGACGGCTACCTCTGGTTCGAGGGCCGCTCCGACGATGTGATCACATCCTCGGCCTACCGGATCGGTCCCTTCGAGGTGGAGAGCGCCTTGATCGAGCATGCCGCAGTGGCGGAGGCGGCGGTGGTGGGCCGGGATGACGCCCTGCGCACCCAGATCGTGACCGCCTTCATAATCCTGGCGCCCGGCTACCAGGCGAGCGAGCTTCTCGCCGCGGAGCTGCAGGAGCACGTCAAGCAGGTCACCGCTCCCTACAAGTACCCCCGCGAGATTCATTTCGTGGCCGAGCTGCCCAAGACCGTGAGCGGGAAGATCCGACGCTCAGAGCTGCGCGAGCAGCTGCGGAGTGGGGCCCACCGGCAGGACTGATCCAGGGACCAACCGCGCCGACCAGTCTTCTTGGGTGCCGCTCTTCGGGAGGGACGCACTTCTAGTCCCGGAGGCAGCCCGCAGGGTGGCCACGGCGCCGTTCACGACCCCGGTTGAGCCCCAATGCTCGACGGGGCCCACCCTTGGTCAGCCCCGCGCAGCGTGATCGACCGGTCCGGCACCTGCAGAGCCCCAGCCCTGGGGAGCTCCCCCCTCGGCCCCGGCGCCCTGAGGGCCCCCGGAACCCGTCCCTCCAAGAGAGCCGCACCCAATCTTCTTAACCCCACCCTAACCAGGGCCTTGGAGAATCGACTGGCACGTCAGTCGATTGGGGGAGGCCCGATAAGTGTCCCAAGAAACGATCACCAGAGGGGTGGTGGAGGCGTTGGATGAAGCCCCGTTGGGCCGATTCCATTTCCGGGTCCTGCTGACGGCGGGGATGGGCTTCTTCACCGACGCCTATGACCTATTCATCATCGGCGTGGCGCTGGCGCTCATCAAGGTTGAGTACCACCCCTCGGCGATCTTGATTGGCCTGATCGGCAGCACCGCCCTGATCGCGGCCCTCCTGGGGGCGACCGTGTTCGGACGGATCGCAGACATCTTCGGGCGCAAGGCCATCTACGGACTGGAGGCGGCCATCATGGCGGTGGCTGCCATCGGCAGCGCGTTCTCGCCCAACCTGGAATGGCTGATCGTTTGGAGGTTCGTGCTCGGGATCGGGATCGGGGGGGACTATCCGGTCAGCGCGGTGATCATGAGCGAGTACTCCAATCGCAAGAACCGTGGCCGCCTGGTCAGCATGGTGTTCTCGATGCAGGCTCTGGGGCTGGTGATGGGGCCGGCGGTGGCGCTGGTGATCTTGGGGCTGGGAGTTAACCACGACCTTGCCTGGCGGCTGATGCTGGGCCTGGGAGCCGTCCCGGCCATCGCGGTCATCTACCTCCGCCGCCGGCTGCCGGAGTCCCCCCGCTACATGGCCAGGGTTCAAGGCAGGGCGGCGGCGGCCGCCGAGGCGGTGCGCTCCTACACCCGCAACCAGGTGGACGTCCAAGGTGAGGTGAGCGAGCCCAGGCTGCGGCTCTCCCTGCGGCAGTTTCTCTCCAGCCCGCGCTACCTGCTGCTGCTGGTGGGGACCGCCGGCTCCTGGTTCATGCTCGACTACACCTTCTACGGCAACAGCATCTCCTCGCCCTTGATCCTCAAGGCACTGGCGCCCCACGCCAGCCTGATCGAGGACACCGCGATCACCCTGGTGATCTTCGCTGTCTGCGCCCTGCCCGGCTACGTCGTCGCCTTCCTCACCATCGATCGGATTGGGCACCGACGGCTGCAGTTCGTGGGCTTTGCCATGATGGCGGTCGCCTTCTTCTTGATCGGCGTCGTGCCCGGTGTGATCAAGGACGTGGCGCCCTTCCTGATCCTCTACGGGCTCAGTTACTTCTTTACCGAGTTTGGGCCCAACACCACCACCTTCGTGCTGCCGGCGGAGCTCTACCCGGTGGCCGCGCGCACGACCGGACACGGGATCTCGGCGGGGACCGGCAAGCTTGGCGCCTTCGTGGGAACCTTCACCTTTCCGCTCGTGCTAGCCACAATGGGGCTCTCGGGGGTGATGCTGATCGCCGCCTCGACCGCGGTCATCGGGATTGGAGCGACACTGCTGCTGCCCGAGCCGTCTGGCAGGACGCTCGAGATGGCGAGCCAGGAAGACCGGCTGGTGGTCCAGCCCACGGTCCCAGCCGAAGCGGCGTTGAGCCGGTAGAGCCGGGCACGGGAGAGAGTCCGGCCGGGCCACCACCGCCTACCTGGGAAGGGCCGTTCGGCCCGAGGTCGGCTCGACCGCACCCGAGGCGGCCAGCTCGGGGCCCCCGGGCGCCAGCGGCCGCTGGTCGGACCCGGGCTCCTCACCGGGGTGGACTGCTCTGGCCAGCATGACCGGTCGCCACCAAGCAAGCTCCGCGCCCGGGGACCGGGAACAGCTTGGTCGCCGTGGCTCAGAAGGCCGCTTGCCGACCGGTGCGGCCCGGTGACAGATGTCCGACCCTCACCCCTCACGGAGTTGCGGCCCGCCCCGCTCAGGGGCTAGACTGTTAGCACTCGGTACCGTTGAGTGCTAATCAGAGGAGGAGGTTGCAATGAGCCTCAAGCTACGACCCCTGGCCGACCGCGTAGTGGTGAAGCCCCTGGAGCGCGAGGAGACCACCAAGAGTGGGATCGTGCTGCCAGACACCGCCAAGGAGAAGCCCCAGGAGGGGCTCATCGAAGCCGTCGGCAACGGCAAGTACAACGAGCAGACCGGACTGCGGGTGGAGCTCGACGTCAAGGTCGGCGATCGCGTCATCTACGCCAAGTACGCTGGATCGGAGATCAAGATCGACGAGCAGGATTACCTGATTCTCTCGGAGCGGGACATCCTGGCCGTTGTCAACGGGAACGGCAAGGCCTGAGTTTGTGAGGGGACGGCTCGCGGCGGCTGGAGACAGCCGTTCGCGAGCCATCAGCCTGCGACTCGAAGGAGGGTTCTGAAGGTGTCCGGAAAGCAGCTCAAGTTCGACGAGGAAGCGCGTCAGGCGCTTCTGCGCGGCACCGCCCAGGTGGCGGCAGCGGTGCGGCCCACCCTCGGCCCGAGAGGGCGGTCGGTGGTGATCGATCGCAAGTACGGCAGCCCCCAGGTGACCACCGATGGAGCGACCATCGTCCGCGACATTGAGCTTCCGGACCACTTTGAGAACATGGGCGGGCAGCTGCTGGCCGAGGCCTCCCGCAAGGCCAACGACAGAGCCGGGGACGGCACCACCACCGCTGCCTTGCTGGCCGAGGCCCTGGTGGAGGAGGGCATGCGCAACCTGGCCGGCGGCGCTTCGGCGATGGGCTTGAAGCGGGGCATCGACCTGGCCACCAAGCGCGCTCTGGAGGAGCTGACCAAGCTCAGCCGGCCGCTCCACGGCAGGGATGACATCGCGCACGTGGCCACCATCTCGAGCGGGAGCCACCAGATCGGGGAGATGATCGCCGACGCCATGGACAAGGTCACGGCGGACGGGGTCATCACGGTCGAGGAGTCGTCCGGGATCGAGACCGAGGTGGAGGTGGTGGAGGGGATGCAGTTTGATCGAGGCTGGGTTTCTCCTTATCTGGTCACCGACCAGAAGAGCATGGAGGCCGTCCTCGAAAACCCATTCGTCCTCATCACCCCGCGCAAGATCTCGGCGGTCAAGGATGTGGTCCCGGCTCTGGAGCTGGCTGTCGGCGCCGGCCGCCAACTGCTGATCGTCGCGGAGGACATCGACGGCGAGGCGCTGGCCACCCTGGTGGTCAACAAGTTGCGGGGGACCGCCTCTGCCTGCGCCATCAAAGCTCCAGGGTTCGGTGATCGCCGGCTGGCGATGCTCCAGGACCTGGCAGTCTTGATCGGTGCCGAGGTGATCTCGGAGGAGTTGGGCCTCACCCTGGAGGGGGTGGAGGTGCGCCAGCTCGGCTCCGCGCGCCGGGTGGTGGTGACCAAGGAGGACACCACTTTCGTCGAGGGCAGCGGCGATCAGGCCCTGCTCAGGGCGCGCGTCAAGGAGATTGAGAGACAGATCGACGACACCGACTCTGACTGGGATCGTGAGAAGCTGCAGGAGCGCAAGGCCAGGCTGGTCGGCGGCGTCGCCGTGGTCCGGGTGGGTGCGCCCACCGAGACCGCCCTCAAGGAGCGCAAGGAGCGCTTCGAGGACGCCCTGGACGCGACCAGGGCGGCGGTCGCCGAGGGGATTCTGCCCGGCGGTGGCCGGAGCCTGCTCCAGGTGCGCGGCGCGCTCGCAGGGCTGGGAGCCGACGATGACGAGCGGGCTGGGGTCGAGATCGTGCGACGCGCGCTCGAGGTTCCCCTGCGCCAGCTCGCGGCCAATGCCGGGATGGAGGGCTCGATCGTCTGCGAGAAGGTGTCCCAGATGGGCCCCAACGAGGGGTTCGACGTGGAGGCCCTGCGCTACGGAGACCTCTACGCCGCCGGGATCGTGGACCCCACCAAGGTGGTCAAGGTCAGTCTGGAGAGCGCTGCCTCGGTGGCCGGGATGCTCCTGACCACGGAGGCGCTGGTGGCTGACATTCCGGAACCGGCTGGGGTAGGAGCCCCGGGCGGAGGCGGGGATCCCATGGACGGCATGGGTGGCATGGGCGGGATGGACGGCATGGGTGGAATGGGCGGCATGGACGACATGGACTTCTGACCGTCCCAGGGGCGGACAATGTCCTAATGGAGAATTCCTCGTCGCTGAGGCTGGCGCTCTGCCAGTACCAGCCAAGGGTGGGAGACCCCCGGGGTAATCTGGCCCTGGGGGCGGAGTGGATCGAGCGGGCGGTGTCAGATGGGGCCCAGCTGATCGTGCTGCCCGAGCTGGCGGCCTCGGGCTACACGTTCAACAGCGAGGCCGAGGCGGCCGCCTGTTCGCAGGACGTGTCGGGCCCGGCCCTGAGCCGCTGGGGGGAACTGTGCCGCCAGCATGGGGTCTGGGTCGTCGCCGGCTTCGCCGAGGCGGCCGGGGAGCAGCGCTACAATGCGGCCGCCCTGCTCTCCCCGGCCGGGCCCGCCAGGGTGTATCGGAAGGCCCATCTCTTCAACGATGAGAAGACGTATTTCACTCCCGGCGACACCGGGTTCCCCACCTTCGCGCTTCCCGCCGGCAGGATCGGGATCCTGATCTGCTACGACCTCTGGTTCCCGGAGGCGGCCCGGGTGCTGGCCCTGAGGGGAGCTGAGCTGATCTGCGTGCCCACCAACTGGGTGGCCAACTTTCGTCGCCAGGCGAGTGACGAACGAGGCTGGACGATGGGAGACTACGCGTGTGTGGGCGTGGCCACCCAGAACCAGGTCTTTGTGGCGGCGGCCGATAGGATTGGAGAGGAGAGAGGCGTGAACTTCGTCGGCTGCAGCTGCCTGGTCGGGCCTGATGGAAGCATGCTCGCGGGGCCGGCGCCCCAGGCCGAGGAGGCGCTCCTGGTCGGCGATGTCGATCTGGAGTGGGCGCGGCGAGCCCGGCGGCGAACGCCCCGCAACCACACCTTCGCGGACCGCCGGCCCGATCTCTACCAGGACCTCCTGGCCGCACCCCAATCTTGGCCTTCGTGACCGGCGCCGCCGGTCTCGGTCCCGTCGGCGAGGCGTCCGCAAGCCCTGCGAGCCTCGATCCTGAGACCCTGCTCCAGGGGTTGAACCCGGCTCAGGTGGAGGCGGTCACCGCGGCCGACCGCCCGCTCCTGGTGCTGGCGGGGGCGGGGTCCGGGAAGACCCGGGTGCTGACGCACCGGATCGGCTACCTGGTCGCGACCGGTCGCGCCCGGCCCGACGGGGTGCTGGCGGTGACCTTCACCAACAAGGCGGCTCGGGAGATGCGCTCGCGGCTGGCATCCCTGTTGGGTGGCGAGCCCCGCGGCATGTGGTTGGGCACCTTCCATGCCTGCAGCGCCCGGATGCTGCGGCAGCGCGGAGAGCTGGTCGGCGTTCCTCTGGACTTTGTGATCTACGACGATGCCGAGCGGCGGGCGGTCGTCAAGGAGGCGATGCGCGGGGTCGGGGTGGACGAGAAGCGCAC
>JAKAWF010000134.1 GCA_021817025.1 bacterium | reverse complement strand
TAAGACCACTGCCTCGGCGGTGCGCGTTCCACGGTGAGGCCAGAACCGATCCCGGCAACGGGAGAGGAACCCCGAGAAGGGGTGCCACTAGCAGTGGGCTTACTAGAGTTCACTGTGTGGCAACGGCCGGGAAGGTCTTCGCGTCCATCGGCGACGGCCTCGACACCCTGCTCAGATGTCGATCCCAGACGGGGGGCACGGACCCACCTGGGCGGGCCAGCGGCGGGGGCAACATCGTTTGAGCGCGGGCAGCCCGCCGCGCCCGATCATCGTCGACTGCGATACCGGGGTCGACGATGCCCTGGCGCTGCTCTACCTTTGCGGAGACCCCGCCGCGGACCTGGTGGCCGTGGGGACGGTGGACGGCAACGTCCCGGCTCCGCTCGGGGCCGAGAACACCCTGCGGGTCCTGGATGTGGCGGGCCGCTCCGAGGTGCCGGTCGCGGTCGGGTGCCGACGCCCCCTGGTGGATGCTCCGCGCTACGCGACGACCTTTCACGGCAGCGACGGGCTGGGGGACACTCACATGCCCTCGTCGCAACGGACACTGGTTCCTGAAGGCGCGGTGGACCAGCTCCTGCGCCTGGCCAGGTGCCGGCCGGGGGAGCTGACCCTGCTCGCCATCGGGCCGCTCACCAACGTCGCGGTGGCCCTGATCCTGGATCCCGAGCTGCCGGAGCTGCTGGGGGAGGTGGTGGTGATGGGTGGGGCGATCATGGTGCCGGGCAACGAAACCCCCTGGGCGGAGTTCAACATTGCCCACGATCCAGAGGCGGCCGAGATTGTGCTGGCCGCTCGTTGGCGCAGACTCACCCTGGTGCCGCTGGATGCCACCTCCGGGGCGGTGCTGCGCGGTCCGGCGGTGGACCGCCTGCGCGGGGCTGACGTTGCCACCTGCCGGCTCGCGGCCGAGATCACCCGCCAGCGCCTGACCGCGGATGGGTCTTTCGAGCTCTGCGACCCGCTGGCGGCCGGAGTCGCCTTGGACCCCGGCCTGGTCGACTGCCTGGAGGCACCGGTCAGGGTGGAACTCCATGGTCTTCACACCCGGGCGGCCACCATCGCCGACCTGAGATCCGCGGCCGTCCCCGAGCCCGAGAGGCCGTCGGTGGAGATCGCCATGAGCGTTGATGCCGACCGGTTCATGGAGCGATTCCTGGCCCGGCTGGGAGTCCCTGGGGAGGTGGGCGGTTGAGCGATGTGGTCGTGGTCGGCTCCCTGAGCATGGACCTGACCGCCCAGGCCGAGAGGCTGCCTGCCGTGGGGGAGACCGTCCTCGGCACCCGCTTCACGATGGTGCCGGGGGGCAAGGGCAACAACCAGGCGATCGCCGCAGCCCGGCAGGGTGTCTCCACGGCGATGGTTGGCTGCCTGGGGGACGACGCGTTCAGTGGCCCGGTGCGGGACCTGCTGGCCGCTGCTGGCGTCGACACCACTCACGTCGGCACCCTGCCCTATCAGGCGAGCGGCGTCGCTCACATCATGGTTGACGGCTCGGGCCGGAACATCATCATCGTGGTCCCCTTGGCCAACGGTCGTCTCAGCCCTGTTGAGATCGCTGCGGCCGGCCCGCTGCTGGGCAGCGCTGGCGTGGTCCTGACCCAGCTGGAGATTCCGCTGGATGCGGTGGCGGCGGCCCTGGCGACGGCCCAGAGCCATCGCGTCCGGACCATCTTGAACCCAGCGCCGGCGGCCGCGCTGGACGACGAGATGCTGTCGCTGGTCGACATCTGCGTCCCCAACGAGGCCGAGGCCGCAGCCCTGACCGGGGAGGATGTGAGCTCGCTCGAGGGAGCGACCAGGGCGGCTCGGGCTCTGCTGCGGCGCGGCTGCGGCGGCGCGGTGATAACCCTGGGAGAGAGGGGCTGCTTGTACGCAGACCGCCAGCGGGTGCTCGAGGTCTCCTCCATTCAGGTGGACACGGTGGACACGGTGGCCGCCGGGGACGCCTTCTGCGGTGCCCTCGCGGCCTGGCTCGCCACCGGCCTGGCGATCGAGGAGGCTCTTGCCCGCGCCACGGCCGCTGGGGCGCTGGCCACCACCGTGCCCGGGGCAACACCGGCCCTGCCGACGTGGGAGGCGACCCGAGAGCTGCTGCTCAGGGCCGGTCCGCCCACCGTCAGGGAGAGACCGGGCTGACCCGGCCGGGTCAGCGCCCTTGGGGCGGCCGCGACGGCTGGGAGCCGTTGGCGAGCGCACCTCCCACCCCAGCTCTGTCCGAGGACCCGGCCGGACCGGACTCAGCCGTCGGATGGGCGAGACCGACCTGCCCAGCCACGACCGCTGCGACTGGCCAGGTGGCACATCGGGAGATTCGGTTGTGAAGGGCAGCCGCGGTGGTCGTGATCCAACGGATGCTTCCAGACCTCCTGACCCAGGCGGAGAGTTGGGGTAATCACACTTGGCCCTCCAGGGAGTGGCCCTGATCTCGTGGGACCTCCTGGATGTCCCACGGACCTTACACGGCGTGGCGCACACGGACGCTTGGCTCTGCCCGCCAAGAGACGCCGATCCGAACTCGCGTCAGGGTGTCCCGCCGTCGCTATGTCAACAGCTCTGGCTTCCGGCGGTGCCCGACGTGTTCAACGCAGTGGAAGTCCGTACGCGGCTCCAGCTTCGCGTGCTAATAAAGGGGCGCACACCAGGGTTGCTGTAGGCAGTGCCAATCGGCGGGTAGAGGAGGAGAGGTGTCCATGAGCGAGATGTCCCCGACCGCGGGTCCCCTTTACAAGGATGAGATCCTTGAGATCGAGCCACACGGCTTGGAGCACATAGTGGTGGGCGAGCGGCACGGCAAGCCGTTCCACCTCTTCACCCTGTGGTTCGCCGCCAACCTGGTGCTGGCCACCTGGGTCATCGGCAATCTCTCCGTCGGCGTCTTCGGGGAGAGCATGCTGGGGGCGTTCGTCGCTCTGGCCATCGGCAACATACTGGGCGCTCTGCTGCTGGGACTCCTCAGCACCTTCGGGCCGCGCCTGGGGGTGCCTCAGATGGTGCAGTCGCGGGGCTCCTTCGGGCTTCTGGGCAACTTCGGGCCCGGGGCGCTCAACTATCTGGCGGGGATCGGCTGGTTCGCCGTCAACACCGTGTACGGGACCTTCGCGCTGGCGGAGCTGGCGCACCTCAACTACTTCATCGCCCTGGCGATCATGGTGGTCGGGCAGGTGGCGCTGGCGGTCTACGGGTACAACATGATCCATGCCTTCGAGCGCTGGATGAGCGTTGCCCTGGGGATCGTCTTCCTGCTCCTGGCGATCTTCACCTTCAGCCACGGCAATTACAGTTTGCCCTTCAATCCCAAGGCTCCGGTCCCCTTCGGAGGCGAATTGGGAGGGTTCATCCTGACGATCGGGCTGTCCCTCTCCTACACCATGGGCTGGATGCCGTTCGCATCTGACTACTCGCGCTACCTGCCCAAGGCGACCAAGCCGTCGTCGATCATCCTGTGGAGCGCGCTGGGGCTGTTCATCCCCTGCCTGCTGCTGGAGTGGATGGGGGCGCTCACCGTCTCCATCGCCATGCCGGCCGCCGTCGCCGCCAACCCGGCCAACGCCATCGCCTTCCTGATGCCGGGCCCGCTGGCCCAGGTATCCCTGCTGGCGATCGCGGTCGGTACCGCCTGCGCGAACGCGCTCAACATCTACAGCGGGGCGATGTCGGCGCTGGTGGTGAGGGTGGACCGCTCACCCTGGCTGCGGGCCGCTGCCACCGGCGCCATCTTCGCGGTCGCCACGGTCGTCATTCTGCTGGAGGCCAATGCCACCCTGGTCAGCCAGAAGCAACCGCCGCTGGCGGGCTGGCTGGTGCCGGCGGCGGCCGTGCTGGTGGCCGTGGTGGTGGCGGTGGCGGTGCGGTTCCGGATGCGACGCTGGCAGGCGGCCGTCCTGGTCGGCGGGTTGGGCGGCCTGCTGTCGATCGGGGGGAGCGACCCCGCCGTGGCGGCCACCCAGTACACCAACTTCCTGCTCATGCTCTCGTACTGGATCTCCCCCTGGGTGGCAGTGGTGATCATCGACTGGTATTTCAAGCATCGGGGTTCCTACGAGCTGCGGGCGCTCTACGACCAGGGGAGCACGGTGCGGGCGGGAGCGGTCGCCTGGGTGCTGGGTCTGGCCGCGTCCATCCCCTTCATGAACCAGAGCTGGTTTGTGGGGCCGGTCCCCACCGCCTATCCGCAGGTGGGTGACCTGACCTACTTCGTCGGGTTCATCGTCGCCGCGGTCGTCTTCGCCATCTTCGGGCGGCCGACCCCGAAGGGGGTGGGCGAACCCGTGGGCGACCCAGACGAGTCCGCGCCGTCGATCGGGAGGTTCCCCGCGACCCAGGAGACGTAGGGGAACCTCAGCCTGAGGTCGGCGCCTCCTGGCGCAGGAGGCGCCGACCAAGGCGAGCCGACAGCTCCTGACCCGTGCCCCGGCGGCGCCATTTCAGGAGCTCGGCTGTGATCTCCAGCGCGATCTCGGCTGGTGTGGTGCCGCCGAGGTCGAGCCCGACCGGGCCGTGGACGCGGGCCAACTGCGCCGCCGGCACGCCGTCCTCGCGCAGCCTCGTCAGCACCGACCGAACCCTGCGCTCGCTCCCTATCAGCCCGATGTAGCCACCAGCCGCAGCGCTCAGGAGGGTGCCCAGCGCGGCGATGTCCTGGGCCGGTCCGCGGTTCACGAACACCACATGGGTCGTGGCCCCCGGCCTGAGCTCGGCCAGGAACGCGGCGCCATCGGCGACGACCACTCGCGCCGCCGGGAAGCGGGCCGCGGTGGCGAACTCCTGGCGGTCGTCAACCACCGTCACCGCCAGGCCGCAGGTGGTGGCGATCATGGCCAGAGGCCGGGCGATGTGCCCGCCCCCCATGATGAGGAGCGCTTCCGGTGGGCGCAGCGGCTCCACCAGGACCCGGGCCCGGGTGGCGCCGTCCGTGGCGGTCAGCGCCCGCACCCTGGGTCCCGCCGCCGGCCCGGGGTCCGGGTCGGCCGCGGCCAGCGCCACCGCGGCCGCCAGCTCGTCCGGGGCGGTGCCATCGGTCAGCGGCGCGCGGTCGCCGAAGAGCGTCCGAGCGCCCAGGCTGGGGGCCCAGCGGCCGCTGGCCTCGATCACCGTGACCAGGGTGGCCGATCGGCCCGCCTCCAGGCCGTCCACCACGGCGCGGACCAGTTCCAGGGCTCCCACGGTCGCCCCTGGGTTGGGCCCGGCCCGATGGGGGGACTTGCCCCAGGGCTCCACGAAAACCTCGAACTGGCCGCCGCAGATGCCCTGCACCGGGTGCTGGAGGGTGCCGGTGAGGTCGAGGGTGAGGAGTCGGGCCTGTCCGCCGTCCAGCACCGGGGCCGCCTGTCGACAGATCTCCGCCTCCCCGGCGCCGCCGCCCACGGTGCCGACGATGGCTCCGTTCGGTCGGACCACCATCTTGGTGCCGATCTCACGGGGCGTCGAACCGCGCCGACCGACGATGGTGGCCACGGCCACGGTCTCGCCCCGGACCAGCGATTCCAGGAGAGTGAGGAAGATTCCAGCGCCGTCGGGGCTCTGGCCGGTCACGACCCGGGACCGTGGCCCCCCGGCAGGGGTTGGTCAGCACCGCCGTCGCGCGGACCCGGCTGGTCATCTGGGGGAGCGCCCGGCCGGATTGGAGCGGGATCCCTGGAACTCAGGGCGGCCAGCACCTTTTCGGCGGTGAGCGGCAGACTGCGCAGCCGGATGCCGAGGGCATCGAAGAGGGCGTTCGCGACAGCCGGCCCCGGGGTGTTGATCGGGACCTCGCCGCAGGACTTGGCCCCGAAGGGGCCGGTGGGCTCGTGGTCCTCGACCAGGATGGTGGTCATGGCGGGCATGTCGAGGCAGGAGAGAACCTTGTAATCCACGAAGGCCGGGTTGCGGACCTGGCCGCGCTCGTCCAGCAGCAGCTCCTCGCTGAGGGCGAACCCCAGTCCCATCGCGATCGCTCCCTCCACCTGGCCGCTGGCCAGCTGGGGATTGATCGCGCGCCCCAGGTCGAGCACGTTGACCGAGCGTTCAACCCGGATCTGGCCCGTCTCGCAGTCGACCGCGATCTCCACGAACTGGGCGTGGAAGGGGGCGGGCGAGTCATGGCAGGAGGCGTGTCCGCTGGCCATGATCTGCTGCCGCCGGGACCCGTAGAGAGTCTCGGACGCCACCTCGGCCAGGGTCAGCCCGAGCGGCCCCGTGGCGGTGTGGATTAGCCCGTCCTCAAGACGCAACTCGTCGGCGGGACGCCCCGTCATGTCTGCCGCCACCGCCAGGATCTGGTCCCGGACCGCCTCGGCGGCGCGCTGCACCCCGGTGCCGGACACGAAGGTGGTGGAGGAGGCATAGGAGCCGTAGTCGAAGACGTCTATGTCCGTGTTGGACGAGTGCATGACGATCTTGTCCAGCCCGACGCCCAGCGTCTCGGCCGCGATCTGAGCCAGAACGGTGTCGCTGCCCTGGCCGATGTCGGTGGCGCCGGTCATGACGTTGAAGGAGCCGTCCTCGTTCATCTTGATGCTGGCTCCGCCCAGCTCCGAGCCGGCCACGCCGCTGCCCTGCATCGCGATCGCCAGGCCGCGGCCTCGCCGTACGGCGCCATGCCCGCGATCGAAGGGCCGGTCCCACCCGATCGCCTCGGCTCCGCGGGTCAGGCACTCCGGCAGGCCGCAGGAGCGGAAGTGCCGCCCCGGGCGGGGCTCCCCGGAGGAGAGGTCCAGATTGATGGGGTCGTAGTCACCCCGGCGGACATGGTTGCGGCGGCGCAGGTCGAGGGGGTCCAGACCCAGGGTGGCCGCGATCTCGTCCATGTGCGACTCCAGTGCGAAGTAGCCCTGAGGTGCCCCGTAGCCGCGCATCGCCCCCGACACCGGTGAGTTGGTGTACACCGCGTCGGCCACGAAATGGTAGGCGCGGGCCCGGTAGAGGCTGAGCGTCTTGTGGCCGGCTGCTTGGGCCACCGTCAGGCCGTGTCCCCCGTACGCGCCGGTGTCGGCGATGGCGTGCATCTCCAAGGCGAGCAGCCCCCCGTCGCTGGTCACGCCGGAGCGCATGCGAACGGTCATCGGGTGCCGGACCCGGCTGGCGGCGAACTCCTCCCGACGGCTGTAGAGCACCCGCACCGGCCGTCCGGTGGCGAGCGCCAGGACCGCGGCCGCCGGCTCCAGGAGCATCTCCTGCTTGCCGCCGAAGCCGCCGCCCACCCGCAGCTTGATCACCCGGATGCGCGAGACCGGCCAGCCCAGGACGGCTGCCAGCTGGCGGCGGGTGTGGTACGGGACCTGGGTGCTGCTCCAGACGTTGAGCCGGTCGTACCCGTCCAGGTGCGCGATCGCCACGTGCGGCTCCAGGGCGCAGTGGGCGATCCGCTGGGTGCGGTAGGTCCCGGTGATGACGTGATCGGCCGCCGCCAGGGTGGTCGCGAAGTCGGCCCCACGCCAGATCTCCTCGTGCCCGGCAATGTTGTGCCGGGCGTCGTACGCCGGTCCCGGCGACAGTCCGAAACGGGGATGGGTGAGGTCGGGCTCGTGGAGCTGAGGGGCGCCCTCCAGCATGGCCTCGCCGGGGTCAAACACCGCCGGCAGCTCTTGGTAGGTGACCTTGATCAGGGCCACCGCCGCTTCGGCGATGGCCTCGCTCTCGGCCGCCACCAGCGCCACCCAGTCGCCCGCATAACGCAGGTGGGGATCGAGCAGCCTGGTGTCATAGGGGGACAGCTCGGGGAAGGGCACCCCGGCAGTGGCGTGAAGGGTCGCCGGCACGTCCCGGTGGGTCAGCACCGCCCGGACCCCGGGCAGGGCCCGGGCGGCGGTGGTGTCGATGGCCTCGACGCGGGCGTGCGCCAGCGGGGAGTGCAGGATCTTGCCGTGGAGCATGTCCGGCAGATCCAGGTCGACGGTGTAGACGGGGCTGCCCGTGACCAGGGCGCGCCCGTCGACCCGGGGCAGCGTCTCCCCGACCACGCGCAGGGCGGACGCGGCCGCCGTCGGGCCCGCGCTCCGGGGCGGTGCGCTGGTGCTCACGGCCGGACGGCCTCCCGGGGCGGACGGTCGGTTCCTATGACCACTGGCTGGAGTCCTCCTCCTCCGCTCCCGTGCGCATCCGCCGGGCGGCCTCCAACACGGCCTGCACCGGCTTGACGTAGCCGGTGCAGCGGCAGATGTTGCCACCGAGGGCGGCCCGCACGGCCGCCTCGTCAGGATCGGGGTGCTCGCGCAGAAGCGCGTAGGCCCGGATCACGAAGCCGGGGGTGCAGAAGCCGCATTGGGCTGCCCCCGTCTCGATGAAGGCCGCCTGGATGGGATGGAGCCGGCCGCCTTCGGCCAGGCCCTCCACCGTGAGCACGGTGGCGCCCGCGGCCTTGGCCGCCAGGGTGCAGCAGGAGTTCACGGAACGATCGTT
>JAKAWF010000133.1 GCA_021817025.1 bacterium | reverse complement strand
AGGCGGTCGACCCCATCCTGCTCGGGCTGAGCCTGGGAGCCACCTTCCTGGCCCGGGGCTTCTCCGGGGACAAGCAGCAGCTGGTGCCCATCCTGAGGGCGGCCGTGGCTCACGACGGCTTCGCCCTGGTCGACGTGATCTCTCCCTGCGTGCAGTTCAACGACCACGAGGGCTCGACCAAGAGCTATCGCTACATGCGGGACCATGAGCTCAAGGAGATCGACGCTGACTTCATCCCCGCTCACGAGGAGATCGTCGAGGCCCTGGGGCCCGGGCGGGCCACCGACGTTGCCATGCACGACGGCGGTCGCGTCCGCTTCCGGGCGGTGCCGGACGGCTATGACCCCCGCGATCGGGGCGGGGTGGAGGCCTACCTGCGGGAGCGCCTGGGCAAGGGCGAGATCGTGACCGGTCTGCTCTACATCGATGAGTCGGTGCGGGACATGCATGGCCTCGGTCGCACTCCCAAAGAGCCGCTGGTCAGTGTCCCCTATGACCAGCTCTGCCCCGGGGCGGCGGAGCTGGTCAAGCTCCAGGAGAGCTTCCGGTAGCGAAGCGGCGCGGTGGGGACGGGAGGTGGCCGGTGGCTGCGGGTCCGCCTCCGATGGACGGGTGGCCGAACTCGCGGCGTTGGGCCCTGGCCTGACGGGAGGTTCCCGGATCCGCTCCTGGCAATAGCCAGCACCCATCCCCTGGGGTCCGTCCGTCATCCTATGCGCCATGCCCGGCATCGAGTCCTACCTCCGGCAGATGCTGCGGGGGTGGCAGACCATAGTGGTCGCCAATCGTCCCCCGATCGACGTGCACCGCGATCCCGACGGGCGGGAGCGGGTCACGCGGGGCGGGGGTGGGCTGGTGACCGCCATGGCCGCCCTGGCCAAGGCCAGCGGAAGTATCTGGGTGGGGGCGGCCAGGGGTGAGTCGGACCTGGAGCTGGCGCGCAGGGCGGGCAGCGACGGGGTGGTGGAGGTGACGACCGAGGGAGGGGAGACCTTCAGGACGGTCTTCGTGGAGTCGGACCCCGAGGCCTACGAGCTCCACTACAACCAGATCAGCAATCCTCTGCTCTGGTTCATCCAGCACTACCTCTGGGACCTGGGCCGCGAGCCGATCCTCGACTCCGAGACCGGTCGCGCCTGGCGCGACGGCTACATGCGGGTCAATCAGGACTTCGCCGACCAGGTGGTGGCGGTGGCGGGCAGGTCGAAGCTCAGACCGCTGATTCTCACCCAGGACTATCACCTCTACCTGATGCCGGCCATGGTGCGGGCGCAGCTGCCGGAGGCGCGCCTCCAGCACTTCATCCACATTCCCTGGCCCACTCCCCAGTACTGGAAGGTCATCCCCCGCCACATGCGCGACGGGATCATGACCGGGCTTCTGGGCAACGACGTGGTGGGACTCCAGACCAGCCTCGACGTGCGCAACTTCCTGATGACTTGCGAGGAGAACCTCGGCCTGAGCGTGGACCACCGCCAGCGCATCGTCTTCTACGAGGGGCGGTCGGTCTGGGTGAGGGCGTATCCGATCTCGATCGACATCCGAGGCATGACCGAGCTGGCCGCCAGTGAGGAGGTGCGAAAGGAGGAGGAGCTGATCGCTTCCTGGCGCCCCGAGATGCTGATCCTGCGGGTCGACCGCACCGATCTCAGCAAGAACATCGTGCGCGGCTTCCTCGCCTACGAGCGGCTTCTGGAGACCCATCCCGAGTTGCGGGGCCGGGTCGTCTTCTGGGCCTTCCTGCAGCGCAGCCGCCAGAACGTCGACGCCTACCGTGCCTATCTGGGTGCCCTGGTCGCCGCCGCCGCCCGGGTCAACCGGCGCTTCCAGACGGGCAGCTGGATGCCGATCCGCCTGGAGGTGGGGGACAACCTGCATCGGGCGGTGGCCGCCTACAAGGCCTACGACGCACTCCTGGTGAACCCCATCTATGACGGCATGAATCTGGTCGCCAAGGAGGGCGCGCTCTGCAACACTCGCGACGGAGTGCTGGTCCTGAGCGAGAACGCCGGCAGCTACGAGGAGCTCGGCCCCCACGCTCTGGGGATCAATCCCTTCGACATCGACCAGACCGCGGAGGCGCTCCACGCGGCGCTCACGATGCCCAAGCGCTACCGCGCCAATCGCGCCCGCCAGCTGCGCCAGACCGTGCGCCGCAACGACATCGCCCGTTGGATCAGCGATCAGCTCCAGGATCTCAACGACCTGCTGGATCAGTAGCGGGAGTCGGGCCGCCCCCGCGAGGCCGGCGTGCGGATCCCCTCGGCAACCTCGTCCAGCAGCTGCGCCCAGGCGGCGGGGCCCTCCAGGCAACAGTCCGCGGCCTCCGCCAGTTGCGGATGGGCGTCCGCCCCCAAGACCCCGATCGCGAGCGCCAGCTCCATCTCGGGGGCGCGGCGGTGCAACTCGGCGATGGCCGGAAGGTCTCCCAGGTCGTCGCCAGCGAAGACGCAGCCCTTCGGCTCGAGCCGCTCCAAGAGGCCGGCGAGAGCCACTCCCTTGTTGCCGCTGTGGGGTGGGCGCACCTCGACCACCAGCTTGCCCCGGACAACCTGGAACTGCTCGTGGGCGGCCAGTTGCTCCACCATCCTGCGCACGGTTGGTCCGACCCGACGCGGCTCGGGCGAGTTGCGATAGTGCACCGACACCCCCAGCGCCTTGGCCTCCACCTGGACGCCGGGGAGCCAGGCGGTGAGATCCTCCAGGTACCGGGCCAGCTGGACCAGACGGGCCGAGGGCGCGGAACGCGCCGGCAGGGGGTCGTCTGAGTTTGCCCGCAGCCACGGCTCCAGCCCGTAGCTGCCCAGCAGCAGAACTCCCGGGATGGGGCACTGCACCGCCAGGTTGGCCAGGTCGCGGCCGCTGATCACGGCCACGGGCGTGCGGGCGGCCAGCTCCGCCAGGGCCCGGGATGCCTGCGGCAGCGGCCTGGCCCGCCTGGGGTCCCTGACCACCTGGGCCAGAGTTCCGTCGAAGTCGGTGGCGATCAGCAGGCTGCCCCGGCGGGTCAGCCGCAACATGGGCGCGATCAGGGCCGAGGCCTCGGTCGGCGCGTGCGGTCCCACCTTTTGATCATAGGCGGAGCAGGAAGGTGGCCCACATCCGCTAACCTGCAGTCATGGCCAGCAAGGACCTCGCGGACCAGACCGTCCCGCAGCTCGTCCAGGATCTGGGCGGTGATCTGCGCCAGCTGGTCGCGGCCGAGGTGCAGCTGGCCAAGGCGGAGATCAAACAGAGCGCCCGGCGAGGCCTCCGAGCCGTGCTTGCCGGGGCGGTGGCGGCCCTGGGGGCCATGCTGCTCCTGATCTTCGGGCTGGTCACCCTGGTGGAGTGGCTCCCCAACCACACCCTGGTGGCCGGGATCGTGGGCATTGTCGGCATCGCTCTGCTGGCGGTCGGGGGCGGGGTGGTGTGGGCCAACCGCCACCTCTGGCCGTTCGCGGCCAGCCAGCAGAGCCTTCAAGAGGATCTCGAGTGGGCACGACGACTGAGCAGGCGCGCGCACAGGTAGCGGCCACCCGCCAACGGGTCGACTCCACGTTGGATCGCCTGGAGGCGAGGATCCGGCAGGAGCTGAACCCCCGCCGGCGGCTGCGGCGGGACGGCCCCAGGCTGGCGGCCGGCCTGGCCGTCGTGGCTCTGGTGGGCACCACCTATGTGATCCGGGCCCGGCGTCGCCGTCAGAGCGAGCCAGCTCAGGTCGACTGGATCCAAGAGATGCCCGAGGAGTGGCGCGCCCGGCTGGCCGAGCTGCTGGCGGAGGCCGCTGCCGGAGGTCAGGGCGGCCAGCCGTTTGGCCCCAGCAGGCGTTCCCGCTCCGCCATGCGGTCTCTGGCCCTGCGGGGAGGGCGGATGGCGGTGCCGATCATTCTCAATGCGGTCGCCGAGAAGCTGACCAGTCGGCAGCCGAGTGCTGGTCGGGCCTGAGGGCAACCTGCCCAGGGGGAGCGGGGCCCATCGGCGCGCGTCCCGGCGGCTCCGGCGGTGCGCCCGGCAGGCATGAGCGCCGCTGAGACGCCTGCGGTGCGTCCCCTGAGACCAGGGGACCTTTCCCCAGTCGGCGGGATGCTGGCCCGCGCCTTCCTTCCCGACCCGACCTCCGCCTGGCTCTTCCCCAACGAGCCCCGTCGGTTGGCGGAGCTGGAGCGGTGGTACGAACTCAACGCGGCGCTGCTGCTGGACTCAGGCGAGGGTTGGGTCACCGAAGATCTCTCCGCCGCCGCGCTGTGGCTCCCCCTGGGCGCCGTCGCCGAGCGCCCAGGGGGTCACGCGGATGCGTGGCGGGTGGTCCGGCTCAACCTGCGGGTGGCCCGGCATCTGGGGGGACGGTTGCCGCGCGCAGCCATCACCACCGTCCGATTGCATCGCCTCCATGCCCGGGAGCCGGTCTGGTACCTGGCCATCCTGGGGACCGAGCCCGCCCGCCAGGGAAGTGGACTGGGCACCGCCGTGCTCGGGCCGGTGCTGGCCCGTTGCGACCGGACCGGGACTCCGGCCGCCCTCGACACCGCGACTGTCGAGGATGTCCACTTCTACCAACGCCGCGGCTTCGAGGTGGTTGGCGAGGTCCAGGGCAGCAGTGGCCCGCACTTCTGGGCGATGCGGCGGAGCCCCGTTCCGAGGTAGGCGCCGGGGCGGCCAGTGAGACCCGGCTCAGCCATTCAGTGCGCCGACCCCAAGAGGCCGCACCGCCGCTGTTGAAGTGACGGAATGCCTCCCCGGCGACGGCAGCGGACGGTCTGGTGTCCGGCTCGTGGACTCTGGAGAGCGGATGGACTCAGGCTGCCGGTGTCAGCCCGACCCGCACTGTTGGCCGGGAGCCGCGGCGCGGGCCCGGTCGACCGGCGGGCAGACCCTCTGCGGGGGGGGTGGCCGGGAAGGACCGGCGTCATCGGGCCTTGGCGGCTGGGATGACGAGGGGCACCAAGCCAGCCCGCCTGCCCAATCGGTGCTGCACCCAGCCGGCGGCCGCGACCGGGAGCAAGAGGAGCAGGAACGTGGTGCGGAAACCCAAGGCGTCGATCCCAAGGCCCAGCACCAGCGGGAGGGCGAGGTTCACCGCCTGCACGCTGGCGGTCAGGTGAGCGTTGACCGAGGGAAGCTCCGCGTGGGAGCGGTCCTCGGCCACCAAGGCCATGGAGAGGGGAAAGGTGAGGCCGTGAGGCACTCCCAGGAGGGCCATGGCCAGCAGCAGTTGAGGTTCCCCATGGCCCAGGCCGATCGCCGCCAGCCCGACCAGGGTGACCGCCGTGGACAACCGAAACCAGGCCAGCTTGTGGCGAATCGGGGACCGCCAGGCCACCCCTGCCCGCACCGCAAAGGAGATCAGGAAGAAGACCCCGAAGGCCACCTGAATCTGAGCCGGCGACAGCTTGTAGTCATGTCCGGCGAAGAGCGCCCCGAACACGATCAGGGCGGCGAACGGGGCCGCGTAGAGGAGTTGGCCGAGCAAGGCCACCTGAAATGCGGGGTCTGTCAAGGCTTGTCGGAAGGACACTCGTGACGAGCCCGGCCCTGGCCCGGCAGTGGCCCCGATGCCGTCTCCGACCGCCAACACCTCAGGGGCCATGCGGAAGGCGTCGGCGTGCCCCTCGCCGCCAGGTCGGCCCCGCCGTCTGGCCGCTTGGCGCGAGCGGTGCCACTCCGAGCGCCGGCTGACCACTCCCGCCATCAGGAGGGCTGCCAGCAACGGCCCCAGCGCGAACCACAAAAACGCGGCGCGGAGATTGCCACCGCTGACGGCCAGGCTCGCCGTCTCCACGAACGGGCCGATCGCCAGGCTGGCGCTGAGGGCCACTCCCAAGAGCGCGATGGGCCGGTCGCGAGCGCCGGGCTGGGCGTCCTCGCCACCGATTCCGCCTACAGCGGTGATGAGGGTGGGGAATGCCAGCCCGCCTCCGGCTCCGAGAAGGAGGACCCCGACCGTCAAGACGAGCCCGGTATGGGCTACGGCGACCAGCGGGAACGCCAAGCCGAGCATCAGCAGCGAGCCGACCAGAACGATGGGGACTCGCCGGGGGGGGATCCGCGAGGCGACCAGCACCATGGCCAGCACCGAAATGCCGCTCCCCGCCGCCGCAATGGCGCCCACGGCGGTGGCGTTGAGATGGAGCAGGTCTCCCGCCACCAGCGGGAAGGTGGTCTGGGCCATGTTCTGGCTCGCCCGCATGAGCATGGTCACCGCCAGCAGCGCGGCCAGGGCCGCGCTCACCCCGAGTCCCGTCTTCAGTCGGTTGCGGGTGCCCATGTGATCGAGTGTAGTGACCACTGCGATTTGCCTGGCTGGGACGGAGGGGCAGCAGTATTCCATCGGGATCGGACGTATGAGTGTCCAGGGGAGCGTGCTGAGGCGAAACCCGAGCCCCACCATCCAGGCCGACACCGGGAGATGGACCAAGATGCATCGCTTCCCCATCGTGGTCCTGGACGAGGTCGGCATGGCCCTGCTCACGCGCCATCGCGCCAACGCCGACGACCGGGCACGCCAGGCCGAGGCGACCGTTCCCGGGGATGCGTACGTCCTCTCCCACGCCCTCGACGGCTCACAGCCATTCCGGCCCGACAACGTCACCGGCTGCTTCACCCGGGTGCGGGACTCGCTCGGGCCGCACGAGGTTCGCCTTCACGACCTCCGCCACTTCACTGCCACCCAGCTCATCGGAGCGGTGTCGGCGGGCGAACTGTGGCGGGTCGCCTTGGCCACTCCGATCCGTCCGTCACCGTTGCTTTCCGCATTGGCCAACGTCGGCCAAAGTGGAAATCGCTTCCCCCAGGCGCGTGAGACTGGGCTGTCGCCCCCGTAGCGGCGCAGGGGCATGGGAGCCGCTAATGACAGGGTCCTCCATCTGTCGGCGGCACGGTGAGCCAAGGGCCGGTGTGAGAGCCCGGCTCTCATCCTCGCCTGGGGGCCCCAAGTTTGGACCCGAGTGCCGTCTCAGGCACAACCCACCACGAGCCCAGGTGGAACGGCGCCTCCCCGTCGCCCTTGCCGCCCGGCGGAGTTGATGCGGGTGCCGGCCGGTCTCGCGATCGGTTCCCAGCATCAAGCGCTTGGGCTCAGGGCAGGGCGACTGGCGCGAAACTCGCTCCCACATACCACCTGCCGGGGCGCTCCCTCCAGAAGGCCCGCCCACTGATGGGGCCGCTGGCCAGCTCCGCCTTGCAGGGCGTGGATGGTGGGCGCCTCACCCCGGGGTGGGAGCCATTGCCCCACGCTGCGGCAGCCCGTTGCCATCGGAGCCTGGTGGAGGCTGCGCTCTCCGCCGGCTCGACTTCTGGCGGTTGGGCTCCCGGCCGGCGCAGAAGCCCTCCCGATGGATCTCCACCCACTCGGCTCAGCCCGAGAGTTCCCTGAGCTTGCCGACAGCTGGGATGCGCAGGCGCAGAGCGTCGGCTTTGCCAGCCTCTGAGAGCCGGATCCGGGCCGATGGATTGCCGCCGGGAGAGCCGACGGCGCCCTGGCGGAACCACTGGCCGCCGCGTGCCTCTCCCACCCGCCCCGCCACTCCTGGTGGCTCGCGTGGTCGTGGGACTTGGGCCGGGAACCCGCCCGGGCGAGCCGGGCTCTTCCGAAGCAGACCCGAACCCCACCACCTGCGAGCCTCTCCTCCACCTTCCCGCAGCGGCGGATGAGCCGGGAACGCCCGCCGGCCAGACCATGGCGCTTGCCAGCAGCCCTCGTCGAGGTGCCGCGCTTTGCCCTGGCAAGCTCAGAGGCCGTCTCCGCCAGCTGCTCACGGGAGCGCTCCAACGAGAACTTGGTGGCCTCGACCGCCGAGTCCTGCGCCCTCCGGCCGCCACCAGCATCGAGGTGGCCTCACGCTGGGACCAACCATGGGCGAGCAGCTCAGATCTGAGCTGCTCGCCCGTGGGCCAGCCTGGGCTTGGTGGATCGGTCTGGCCGTCGGTAGGTACGCCGTCCGCCAGATCGGCGCATTGGGCACGGCCGTGGCATGGGACGACCTGGGCTCGGCCGTCGCCGCAGTGTTCGCCGGCCACGCCCACCGCATCGGCTTCCTGACGGCTCTGGACCATCACGGGTTGCTGGTGCGAGTGGTGCGTTCCATCCAGGTGGCGAGTCCATACCGGCCTCGGGAGAAGGCGCTCACCGGACGACCACTTCGGGGTGATTCGTGAGGACAAGGCGACGATGCTCATCGGAACCGAACCCCTCGGCCCGTCGCGCGTCGCCGCGGCCCTTGCCGCCGCAGACACTGTCGCGGGGCTCCAGGATCTCGCCCGTGAGGTCAACGCTGAGCCCGCCCACCGCCGGATCGGTTCCATGGCGACGACGCTGTCCCTTCCCATGGGGCGGGGGGTTGCGAACAGTTGCTCGTACGATGCGGTATAGTGAGCAGAGATGAACTTGAAGGAGTGGGCGAGGCTACAGGGGATTCACCCAGTGACCGCATACCGGTGGTTCCGGGATGGGAAGCTGCCA
>JAKAWF010000132.1 GCA_021817025.1 bacterium | reverse complement strand
GCGGGTTCCCGAGCCCTACGTGGAGGTCGAGACCAAGTACGGGCGCAAGAAGAAGATCCCGATCCAGCACACCTGGCATCACAAGAGCTGCGGGCAGTGCGGCCACATCCCCGGCTACTCGACCTCCATCTTCTGGCTGCACCGGGCCCTCGAGCTCGACTACAACGACCCGCGAGATCAGACGTCCTGCACCGCCTGGAACTACTACGCCTCCGCCACCTCCAATGCGGGGGCCCAGGCCGCCGTCGCCCAGCGCAATTTCGCCGCCGCCTACGAGACCGGCTACTACCCGATGATCCACTGCGGCACCAGCTACGGCCACTACAAGGAGGTGCGCGAGCAGCTGGTCCACAACCCCGAGCTGCGCAGCCAGGTGCGTGACATCATGACCCGGCTGGGCAAGCCGCTGGTGATCCCCGAGGAGATCGTCCACTACAGCGAGTGGGTGCACGCCATGCGCCACGAGTTCGCCAAGCGCAAGGTGCTCGATCTCTCCCAGATCACGGTCACGGTGCACCCGGCCTGCCACTACTACAAGCTGGTCGCCGAGGACGCCATCTACGATCAGGACATCTACAGCGGGCAGCGGACGGCCATCGTGTCGGCAGTGGTCGAGGCGATGGGGGCCAAGGTGGCGGACTACTCGACCTGGTTCGATTGCTGCGGCTTCGGCTTCCGCCACATCCTGGTGCAGCGCGATTTCACCCGCTCCTTCGCCACCCTGCGCAAGATCGAGGTTATGAAGAACGAGGCCAATCCCGACGTGGTGCTGACCCATGACACCGGCTGTGTCACCACTTTGGACAAGAGCCAGTTCGTGGGCAAGGCCAAGGGCCACAACGTCGGCATCCCGGTGATGTCGGAGGCCCAGTTCGTGGCCCTGGCCATGGGGGCCCATCCCTACCGCGTATGTCAGCTCCACTGGCATTCGGTCGACTATCGGCCGCTGCTCGAGAAGATGGGCATCGACTGGGAGGCCCGGTGGGCTGAGTTCGAACAAGACCTGAAGCGGATTCAAAGCGGCGAGATGCAGTACCTCACCTGGGAGCAGACCGGTGTCAAGTGACGCGGTCCTGGTCATCGGGGGCGGTCCGGCGGGCTTGGAGGCGGCCCGGGGAGTTGCCGACCTCGGCAAGGAGGTCATTCTGGTCGAGCGCAGGCCCCGCCTGGGCGGCACCCCAGACTCCGCCAGCTACTCATCGTTCGCTCTCGACCACCGCCCCGCCCAGGAGGTGCTGGAGGTCGCCCGCCAGGCGGTGCTCACCCAGCCGCTGGTGCGGCTCCATCTGGAGACCGAGGTCAGTTCGTTTGCGGGTGAGCCAGGAGCGTTCCAGGCGACCCTCAAGGCGGCGGATGGGTCCAGCACCGATGTCAGCTGCGGAGCGGCGATCATAGCCACCGGCTTCGACCACTTCGATCCCGGCCGCGAGACCCAGGCCTACGGCTACTACGAGTACGAGGATGTGATCACCCTGGTCGACGCCGAGCGGATGCTTTCGGCCAAGAAGTTCGTGCGCCCCTCCACCGGCAAGCCGCCCGAGCAGGTCTGCTTCATCCAGTGTGTCGGGTCCCGCGATCGCCGCATCGGCAACGAGTACTGCTCCAAGGTGTGCTGCGGAGTCGCCTCCAAGGAGGCATCTGAGATCCGCGAGCTGGTCCCCGACTGCCGGGTCTTCATCTTCTACATCGACATGCGCATGTACGGCTTCTGGGAGGACCGGATCTACTGGAAGGCCCAGGAGAAACATCACGTCAATTACGTGCGCGGCATCGTCACCGAGGTCATCCGCAAGGGCGACCGCCTGGTCGTCAAGGGCGAGGACACCACCATGAATCGCCCCATGGAGCTCCCCATGGACATGGTGGTCCTGTCGGTGGGGATGGTGCCCTCGGAGGGGACCCGGGCGATCGGCAAGCTGCTGGGTGTCGCCCAGGACAAGCACGGATTCATCTCCCCTTCGGAGAACGCCCTGGACACCGTCACCACCTCGGTGGCCGGCATCTACGTCGCCGGCGCGGCGGCCGGGCCCAAGGACCTCGACGACAGCGTGTCGATGGCGGGGTCCGCCGCCCTGAAGGCCGTGAGCTTCCTCCTCCGCCGGTCGCCGGCTGCCGTGGCGGGATGAGCATCGCCACCGGGCAGGGCCAGGTGGTCGACACCGAGGCGGCCCAGGAGTTCATGCGCGAGGCAAGGCGGCTGATTCAGGAGCCGGAGCTGGATGGGATCGCCGAGGAGCTGGAGGTCAAGTCCCGGCGCTTCCGGGAACTGCTGGACCGGGATGCGCTGCCGACCGTCTCGGGAGATCAGCTGCGCAGCCTCCTGCGCACCATCTTCAGCTCGAGGCGGCACTGTGACGAGGTGCTGGCCCAGGCCGGAGAGGAGCGCTGGCGCAAGTCGCTCTGGAGCCTCCTCCACGGCCCGGACCCGGTCGCCGTCAGGATCGACGCCTTCGACCGGGAGCTGGCCGCGATCGACGCCGGGATCCGCCGCGACGTGGCTGGCGAGGCGCTCCATTTCTTCGACCCCGAGCGGTACTGGCTCTGGACCAGGTGGATCTGGGACCCGGTGATCGGCACTGGGGCCCTGCCTCTGGTCACCATGGAAGAGCACGACCTCTCCGCCGATTCGCCGGGGGCAACCTACCTTCGGGTCGGGGAGGGGATCGCCTTCGTCAACCAGACCGGCCGCGCAGCCGGCTTCACCCGCTTCGGCGAGGAGGCCTTCGGGGTCGATGTCTACCTCGCCTGCGTGTATGGGGTCTATCTCTACACCATCACCAGGATCCGGATGACCCAGGAGTTCAACAAGGTCATTCCCCCATTGCCCCAGCTGGCCCGGCGCCTGCTCGGCATCCACCGGATGGAGGGCTGAATGGCAGAGGTAGAACCAGAGCGGGTCCGCGAGGATGCGCACCTCGTCTTCGAGGGGATGGACATATCCGGGCACTGGAACCGGATGTTCGAGCAGCGGGTGATCTGGCAGCATGACATCAGCGCTCTGGACCGGGTCACCGAGATCCCCGGGGCGGAGTCCCTGGGCTACTGCTACCAGTGCGGCAAGTGCACCCCGGCCTGCCCGGTCGACCACGTGGGGGACTACAGCCCACGCAAGGTCTTCCGCCGCACCCAGGTAGGCGCTGATCTGCTGACCAGTCCCGACCTCTGGCTCTGCACCACCTGCGCCAACTGCCTTCGGGTCTGCCCGAAGGAGGTCAACATGCTCGAGATCATGCCCGCGGTGCGGGAGCGGGCAGTGGCGGCCGGCAACGTCCCCGGGGAGCTGCAGAAGGCGTTCGAGAACACCTTCCAATACGGGAACCCCATGGGCGAGCCGGCGCGCAAGCGGGCGGATTGGGTGGCCGAGGCGGGAGCGCCGGTGACGGTCCTCAGCCGGGAGCCGCGACCGGTCGACGTGCTCTTCTTCGTGGAGTGCTACTGGGCCTACCACCCCCGCGGCCGGGACGCGGCCCGGGCGTTCGCGCGCACCATGGCGGCGCTGGACATCGACTGGGGCATCCTCGGCGCGGAGGAGAAGTGCTCCTGCGACAGTCAGCGCGCGGCCGGCGAGCACGGTCTGTTCGAGCTGGTGGCGGAGCAGAACATCGCCACCCTGGGCCGCTACGAGTTCAAGCGCCTGGTGACTCCCGACCCCCACGCCTACAACTCCTTTCGCAACCAGTACCCCAGCCTGGGGGGGGTCTACGACGTCACCCACTACACCCAATTCCTGGCCCCCCTGATGGGCCGGCTGCCCTGGAAGCGGGAGTTGCCCTACCGCGTCACCTTCCACGATCCCTGCTACCTGGGCCGCCACAACGGCGAGTACGATGCTCCCCGCGAGATGATCCGCCAGATTCCGGGCCTGGAGTTCGTGGAGATGTTCCGCTGCAAGGAGAATGGCTACTGCTGTGGCGGCGGAGGAGGTGGCATGTGGCTGGACAGCTTCACCGCCAAGCACACCAAGGAGCGGCTCAGCGAGCGCCGGGTCCGGGAGGCGGTGGAGACCGGTGCCGAGATGCTGGTGGTCTGCTGTCCCTACGAGGTGTCCCGCTTCGAGGATGCGGTGAAATCAACTGGAAATGAGGGCAAGTTGCTCGTCCGCGATGTCATCGAACTCGTGGATGAGGCCCTCCACTAGGAGGCGATGAGTGCATATCGCAGTGATCTTGAAGCAGGTGCCAGACCTGGTCGAGGAGGTCGAGGTGGACGCCAACGGCACCGAGATTGACCGCGACAGCATCAAGTGGAAGCTCAACGAGTTCGACGACCATGCCCTTGAGCAGGCCGTCCTGCTCAAGGAGAGCGCGGGCGCGGAGGTGACCGCCGTGGCCCTGGATGCCGATGGCGTCGACCAGCTCCTGTTCGCGGCACTCGCCAGGGGCGCCGACCGGGCGGTGAAGGTCGCCACCCCGGACGGCAGGACCGATGCCCCCAGGGCCGCCGCCGCGCTGGTGGGCGTGCTGGCTGAGATGGGACCGGACCTGGTGCTGACAGGCGTCCAGGCGGTGGACGATCTGCACGGCCAGCTGGCACCGATCCTGGCGACCAAGCTGGGGTGGCCCCATGTCAGCGTCGTGAGCGGGGTCGCCTTGGCGGGGACCACAGTGCACGTCCAGCAGGAGTACTCGGGTGGCCGGATGGCCACCCTCGAGGTCGAACTGCCGGCGGTTGTGGGGGTGCAGGCCGCCGCCCGGCCGCCCCGCTACGTGCCCATCAGCCGCCTCCGCCAGGTCATGGCGTCGGCCCAGCTGACCTCGATCTCCTCCGCGACCGAGGCGCCCGCGCTCGCCTCCACCGTATCCCGACTGGCGGCGCCGGCGCAGGGCGCGGGAGCTCGGATCCTGGAAGGCAGGCCAGAAGAGGTGGCCCAGCAGATCGTGGCCCTGCTCCGCGAGCGCGGCCTGGTGGAGGCGTGAAAGTGGCTGGAATACTGGTCTACATCGAAGCCGACAACGATCGGGTGGCGCCCATCAGTTTCGAGCTGCTGGGTGCCGCCAGGCAGCTGGCGGAGTCGCTGGGCGGCCCCGTCGAGGCGCTGGTGGTAGCCGCTGATCCAGCTCCCCTGGCCCAGCAGTTGGGAGCGGCCGACACCATCCTGGAGGTGGCCAGTCCCAGCTTGGCAGGCTATCTTCCGGAGGCCCACCAACTGGTGTTGGTGGAGGCCATCCGCACCCGCGACCCGGCGGTCGTCCTGGTCGGATACACCTCTGCGGGACTAGACCTGGCGGCTGGGGCCGCCACCGACACCGGCAGGCCGCTGGTCGCCTACTGCGTTGGGCTCAAGGCGGAGGGCGCCGAGCTGGTGGCCGACAGCCAGCTGTACGGCGGCAAGCTGGTGGCCACCACCAGGACCCCGGCGCCGGCTGTCTTCTCGGTGGTGGCGGGGTCCTTCCCGGAGGCCGCCGGACATGCCGGGGGCAGCGGCGAGCGAGTCGTCATGGCCCCACCGGCCGGGTTGGAGGCGCTCAGAAGCCGAGTTCTGGACACGACCGGCGCCGGTGGCGGGGCAGTGGACATCACCAAGGCGGAACGCCTGGTGAGTGTCGGACGCGGCATCGGTGGCCCCGACAACATCGAATTGGCAGAGGAGTTGGCCGCCGCCCTGGGGGCCGAGCTCGGCGCCTCCCGGCCAGTGGTGGACAGCGGCTGGCTGCCGAAGGAACGGCAGGTCGGCAAGTCCGGGATGACGGTCAAGCCCAAGCTCTATGTCGCAGTCGGGATCTCGGGAGCGCCAGAACACCTCGAGGGCATGCGCGACGCGAGCCTGGTGATCGCCATCAACACCGACGACAACGCGCCCATATTCAAGGTGGCTGACTACGGCACCACCTGCGACCTCTTCGACCTCCTCCCCGCCCTCACCGAGCTGCTGAAGCCGGCTGGCTGAGCCAATGGCACCAACCGCGATCGCCCTGCTGGGCCTGCTCCTGGTGACCTTCGCATGGTCGGGGTACCGATTCTCGAGGCTGCTCCGTCCGCTGACCAAGGCCGCCCCCGAGAACCGTTTCGATCAGCCGCTGGTCCGGCTCTGGGGAGTTGCCACCAACGTCGGTGGGCACACCCGCCTGCTGAAGATCCGGTACTCAGGGGTGCTCCACCTGATGATCTTCAGCGGTTTCGTGGTCCTGCTCACGGCGGTGGTCCAGGAGTTCGGCAAGGGCCTGGTGCCCGGATTCAGCCTGGCCGTCATCGGGGGCAACAACTGGATCGCCCTGGTGCAGGAGATCTTCGAGGTGCTGGTGCTGGTCGGGCTCGCCATGGCCGCCTACAACCGCTACGTGCGGCGCCCCGAACGCTTCAAGGGCTCCAACGAGCGCGACGCCACCGTCATCCTGCTGCTGATCTTCTTGGTGGTGGCCAGTCTCCTCCTGCACGACGCCTTTCGGATCGCGGAGGGCAACGACCCCTCGGCGGCCTGGCGTCCGTTCAGCTCCGCGCTGGCGGCCTTGGCGGTGGTGGCCGGGATCCACGGGACCGCCGCCCAGCCCTGGGCCCACGTCTTCTACTGGAGCCACATCCTGGCCATCCTTGGCTTCCTCGCCTACATCCCCACCTCCAAGCACCTGCATGTCTTCGTGGGCATCCCCAACGTCTACTTCCGGGACCTGGGGCCGAAGGGAACGCTGCCGGCCGCCGATCTGAGCCAACCTTCCGTCGGGCTCAAGGAAATCCACCAGCTGGGCTGGAAGCAGATGCTCGACCTCTACGCCTGCACCGAGTGCGGACGCTGCCAGTCGGTCTGCCCGGCCTTTGCCGCCGGCCAGCCGCTCAGCCCCAAGCTCCTGATAATGGATCTCCGCGACCACCTGCTCGAGCAGGAGGGCATCGGGTCCCACCGCAAGGGCGTGGGCGGCGACGTGCTGCTGGGCGGCGCCATCCACGACGACACCCTCTGGGCCTGCACCACCTGCCGCGCCTGCATGCAGGTTTGCCCGCTCCATATCGAGCATGTGCCCAAGATCGTCGACATGCGACGCCAGCTGGTCGAGCAGGGCCGCCTCGAACCCCGGCTGCAGGACACCCTGGCGAGCCTGGCCCAGTACGGCAACTCCTTCAACCAGTCCGAGCGGATGCGCGCGAAGTGGGCCAAGGAGCTCGGCTTCACCATCAAGGACGCGCGCAAGGAGCCGGTCGACGTGCTCTGGTTCGTGGGCGACTTCGCCTCCTACGATGCGCGGGTGCAGCGCCTCACCCAGACCGTGGCCCGCGTGCTGAACCGGGCTCAGGTGGATTTCGGAATCCTCTACGAGGGAGAGCGCAACAGTGGCAACGACGTGCGCCGGGTCGGCGAGGAGGGCCTCTTCGAGATGCTGGCCCAGCACAACATCGAGACCCTCGGCAAGTGCTCCTTCCAGCGGATCATGACCACCGACCCCCACAGCCTCAACGCCATCGGACAGGAGTATCCACGCCTGGGCGGCAGCTACCAGGTCATGCACTACACCCAGCTCTTGCTGGAGCTCCTGGAGAGTGGCGCGCTCAAGCCGACCCGGGGGCAGGAGATGGTGGCCACCTACCACGACCCCTGCTATCTGGGCCGCTACAACAACGGCTTCGATGCTCCCCGGCGAGTGATGGAACTGCTGGGCGTGAAGCTCCATGAGATGCCTCGCTGCCGCGAGAACAGCTTCTGCTGCGGCGCCGGCGGGGGCAGGATCTGGATGGACGACAAAGGGGTCAAGGAGCGGCCCAGCGAGAACCGAATCCGGGAGGCCGCCGCGCTCGGGGACGCCACTTACTTTGTGGTCGCCTGCCCCAAGGATGTCGTGATGTACAGTGCGGCTGTGCAGTCGACTGGGATGGAGGAGCGCATCCAGGTGATGGACGTGATCGAGCTCGTGGAGGCGGCGATGGAGCCGGTGGCGGCCGCGGTTGCCGTCGGATGAGCCCGGACCGGCCGTGGAGGCGCTCCGGGCCGCCCTGGCGGAGCGAGTGAAGGCGGTCCTGCGGACTCAGGAGAGACTCCTGGCACTGGAGTCGCCCCCCCCGGGCCCAGCCCCGGAGGGGGACGAGCGCCAGCTCGGAGAGGCCCTGCTGCGGCGGGCGCTGCGGTGCCTGTCGGGGTCGTCGGAGTACCGGCTCGCCGACCAGATGCTGCGTGCTGGCGGCCCCGCTGCCGGTGCGGGGTCCGCCCCGCCCAGCTCCCTCCAGTCCCTCTCCCAGGCCGGGCTGGCGAGCTGGGATCCGAGCACTGATGAGCTGCGCCCAACCGCGCTCCTGGCCGCGCTCTTGGGAATCTTCGAGTCGGCCATCCAGGGGCTGCCCGCCCCCCCGTCGAGATGATGTGCCCATTCTGCGACGCGGTGGGAGGACGGCGCGCCCTGCACGGCCACATGCTGAGCGAGCATCGGGACCGGCTCGTCACCAGGTCCGAGGCCGGACGAATCTTCCTGGAGGTCAACTGTCCGATCTGCCCGGAGGGGATCAGCAAGGAGGTGAACCCGCGCGGCCGGGATCCCGAGTTCGCCGAGAAGTTCGCCGACGAGATAAGAATGG
>JAKAWF010000131.1 GCA_021817025.1 bacterium | reverse complement strand
TCACTCTGGATCGCCCACCTGTCGCATCGCCAGCCCGCCCCCGCACACCTCCACCGAACTCACCCGCCCACGGGAACGCCGACTTTGTCGATCACCCTGATGTCCAGGGCCACCGAGGAGATGTCCACCCCCGAGACCTCGGCCAAGCGCAGCGCGACGGCCTGGCTGATGCGCTCCAGGTGCTCGGCGTCGACGGAGTGCATCGCGTCCCAGAAGCGGCGGTGGTCCAGCGCGGAGGCGGGGATCCTGGTGAAACGGTCCGCGGCGGTGCTCTGCCACCACTTCCCGAAAGCTGCCTTGGAGCAGGGTGCGACCACTCGGTTGGCCGCCGCCAGAGCGAGGTAGGTGCCCGGGCTGAGCGGCAGGCCTCCCGGCCCGGGGCCGACCAGTTGGTCGATGATCCCCGCCACGCCCAGGTCCTCCAGGACTCCCCAGACCGCGGCGATGTTTCCGAAGGCGAGATGTCGGGAGCGGTCCGGCATCACCGCCTGCTCGCGGGCGTCCAAGAGGGCCTCGACCCCGGCCGCGGTGCCCAGGTGGCGCTCGGACACCCGCTTGGGCCGGCCGTTCACCCGGGCCATCTCTCGCAGGTACCAGTAGGTCTTGCCGCCGATCCGCTTGGGGTACAGGCTGTACACCTCTTAGGTCAGACACCACCCAGCAGCCTGAGTCAAGCCTTGAAAGTCGTGCCCCACCGGGGAAAACGGAGTGCCGCTGTCAGCTACCGGAGGCCCAAAAGCCTCAATCCTCGGAAACTCAGGCTAGGAGGGAGTCCAGGTGAGGTTAGCGACCGACCAGGCGAGTGAACATGCCACGGCCGAGCTGGACTCGATCACGGGCGTCTCACCGATGCCAGTCGTCCTCACCGATGGTGTCTTTCTGCATCGGGAAGCCCACGGGCTTGATGCCAATTGGGATGAGGATCTGGCGGTTCTCGCCAGCCGCTCTGGATCCGAGGGGCGCATCGTGCTGCCTCTCAGGGCAGTTCATCACTCCGATAAGGGTCCCGTTATCGGAGTCCCCGCCGTGCCGATGCCGTGGGTTCGGAGGGCTGTCGCCAGATGCAATGATCCGGTGAGTTCGGGCCAGATGGGGCCACGTCAGCAGGCAGTCTCACTGCGGGCACTGAGGGCGGCTGCGGCTCCGCGCAGCCTGCTCGCGAGTCTTCCACTTGCGCGGCTGAATTGAGCGCCGGAATGCCCGAGGCCGGACTCGGCCGCCCTACGGGAATTGACGAAATCGTTACATCGGGCCCTGGCTACTCGCGCGCACGTAATGCGGGGCCTGGAAGTCGATCGGTTCGCTGGCGAAGTCATTTGACTGAGGTCGTCGACTCTGCCACGATCATCTGGCAATGCCGAGCACCACGATCACTTCAGGCGCTCCGAGACTGCTCGAGGAAGGCGAGCTTCCGCTCCGGCCTGGATTCGTGGCCATCGTCGGCTGCGGTGGGACCATCCGCCAAGCGGGAGGCGGTTGCCGGGCGTAACCGCGGGGCCCCTGGCGGAGTCGGTGGCAGAGCTCATGGCTCTGCCTGAGGGCAACAAGTACCGCGAGGTGGCGGAGCGGTCGTACCGACCGCGGATCGCTCCTGACGATGATCAGTGGGAGCGGGCGGTGCCGCTCCTGTTGGAGATCCTGGCGAAGGACCCGAAGAGGTTCTCGCAGAGTCCGCGACTCCTCGACGGTCGGCGCTCTGCTCTGGCCCGCCACATCTACTGGCTGGCCGGCGAGCATCCCCGCCAGCTCAACCCAGATTTCGCTCTCGACGAGGCGACGCTGGTGCGCTCTGCGCTGAACTCCGAGGGCCACACAACGGAGCGCTCCCAGGCCAGCTACCGGAGCCAGGTTCGCTCTTTCCGTGCTGGCTTCCCCGAGCTCTTCCCAGTCCGTACGCGCAAGCGCTCAGGGGGCTCGACTGCTCCTCTTTCGGACGAGGACTTCGCGATTGCCTGACAGGGAGCTTCCACTTTCCGCAACGAGGCAACCTGCCGGTATATCCAGGCCATGCTGCTGCTGGCCCGCAGCGCCGGCGTGGACGGGGTGGAGTCGCGCTACCTCACCGGCACCGACGTGGTGCGCAAGCCAGGAGCTGGCCTCTGGGTACAGATCGACGCAGGGCGACGCAAGCGGGAAGTCCCGGTGCTGGCAAGGTTCCAGGCGGACCTGGAGGGTCTGGCCGAGTTGGCCGGGAGCGCCTCCCTCATTGGGGGTGGCTCGGTGCCGGCTCCGTTCGGGCGCGCCAACGAACTCAGCGATCTGCTCAAGCGTCGCCTGCGTCCGATGCATCCCGGGTTCTAGATCTCCTGTGTGCGGCTACGCAAGGCCTGGATGCTCGAGCGGCTCAGCCACTGGCCGGAGCTGCAGATTCCTACGGGCAGCCGGCCTCAAGTCGATGCACGGCCTGGAAGATCTGGCGGCGCGCTGCCCGGTGGTGCCGGAGCATGCACCTCAGACGGCCGAGGTGCTGGGTGGGGTTGTCTGGGCGCAGCCCACGGCCGACGGCGGCGGTCCTGCGGCCTGATGGATAGCGAGCTTCTATACCAGGCCACCGAGCTGCTGGAGGCAGGCACCTTTGCGTTTCTGCGCGATCTCGACCAGGCGATCAAGCCGGAGCGGGGCACGCCCCTGCTGCCCAGCCGGGTCCTCGTGCTTGGCGGTCTATGCCTTGGGAATCAGCTTGGCCCCAAGACGATCACCCACCTGGCGAAGATGATGGCCCGGGCAACCCAGGGCGAGCTTCAAATGCTGTACGGGGTTCCGGCCGGCCCCGGCCACCGTCAGGGTGCGGACTTGGAGCCGCCGAGCGAGTGGCAGCTGTATCGATTGGGTGCGGCTCTTCTGGAGGGACGGGTTCTTGGGATTCTCAAGGCGCCAGCGCCGAGGGAAGAGCTCCCAAGGGCTGAGCCTCGGCAGATGCCGGAGGAGTAGCTCACGCTGCACCAGGCCGACCAACGGTTGGCCTCGAGGAGTATGGGGGCCCCACTGGCGCTGAGCATGGCGTCGCAGCCACCACTCAGGCTGCCTCGGGAACTCGATTCCGTCACCGGGGGCGTCCCTCCAGAAGAGCCGCACCCATCTCTTTTTTTTCGCTCGGGAGATCAACCCCCGACCGCCGACGTCGTGAGGCTCATCCGGGAACATCGGGAGCGGTGGGGCGGGGAGCCGATCTGCGGGGTTCTCAATTTCGCTCCCGCCACCTACTACGCGGTGCAGACCAGACCCCCTTCGGCAAGGGAACTGCGGGACCGCCGGGTGAAGCTCGAGATCCAGCGGGTCCGGGAGGCGAAGTTCCGCGTCCACGGAGCGGACAAGATCTGGGTCCAGCTGCGTCGTGAGGGCCACCGAGCGGCCCGGTGCACGGTGGAGCGGCTGATGCGGGACTTGGGCTGCATGGCGTGGTACGAGGCCGGACTCCGCGGACCACGCTGGCCGACGACTGGGCCCAGCGCCCGGTCGATTTGATACCGCGCAGCTTCGTGGCACCGGGTCCCAACCATCTGTGGGTGGCCGACCTGACGTCTGTGAAGACCCACGCCGCGGCGCCCTCCCTCGACCGTGGGACCCAGCGCCAATGCCCTTCGAGGCAACCTTCGCGCAGGGCTCTGTGCTCCCGCGGAGGGCCGGGGCCTGGGCACCGCCATTGAGGTCCCAATCCAACCCTACGACGTCGCCCCTACTCCCAACCCCGAGGCAAATATACCCTCCGCAGGACAGATCGGCGACACCCCAGCACCCCAAAGCCATGGCCAACTTCACCCCTCATCGCGGTATGCTACCCGGTCGAACGAAGGAGGCACGGTGAGAGATCGACATGTCCGGCAACCACGGGACACACCCCAGCCGGTTATCATGTGAACACGTTCGCTGGGAGTGGTGTCGTAGATCTCCCTCACTTGCAAGTCGGCACAGGATACGCAACTGGCGGCGTAGACTTGCTCAGCGAGTTCTACCTACCATGCCTGACTGTCAGCGCAGCCTACGACCGGGTCGCCGGCTACTTTCGCAGTAGCCTCTTTTCTGTCGTTGGCGCTGGGCTGTCCACTTTTGCTCTGCGCGGCGGGCAGATGCGCCTAGTTTGCTCCCCCGCGCTGACCGTCCGCGACCTTAACAGCATCAGGGACGGCGAAGACCTCCAGCAGCGCCTCGACGCCAGCCTGGAGTCAGACCTGACTTCCATACTCTCGGATCCCACAGGCCGGACAGTCCTTGAACTGCTGTCGACCCTCGTAGCGTTGGACAAGCTCCAGATACGACTCGCGTATAGAGAGGGCGGTCGCGGCATCTTTCACGACAAGCGGGGCATTTTCACAGACCACCTAGGCAATAGGATTAGCTTTAGCGGGTCCGCCAATGAGAGCCTGGCCGCCTGGGACCCCGCGGCCAATCACGAGTCGTTCGAAGTGTTCAAGTCCTGGGGAGATGAGAGCGACCAAGAGCGGGTGGGACGCCACGTCCAAGAGTTCGCCGATCTGTGGGCTGATCGGGCGCCCGGCATCACAGTCGCCGACCTGCCTGCGATACCCCGCGAGATGCTCGCAACGTACGTAGTCTCGGACGGGGTCGAGGGCGCAGTGGATAAGGTTCGGAGCAGCATCCAGCCGCTAATGCGAGATACACCGAGCGCGGCCATCCGGCGCGTCTTAAAGCCACACCAAGCAGATGCCTCGGCTGCTTGGCGGTCGGCACACTTTCGAGGCATCATAGACCACGTCACCGGTGCAGGGAAAACTCTCACAGCTCTACGCCTGCTCCGGGAGTGGATCGATCACAACCGTCCGGCCCTCATTCTAGTGCCAAGCGAACTGCTGCTACAACAGTGGCGTGCTGAGCTCACTCAGGACTTTGCCATGGGTCGCCAGTACCATATGGTGCTTGCCGGCGCCGGGCAGCCGCGTTCCAACTGGCTCTCTGTGCTCGGGGACATGACGAGAGAGAACAGCAGCCTTGGTCCACGCATTACTATCGCAACCATTCAGACTGCGTCTACCCCAACGTTCATTAGACGGGTCCAAGGAGGCGAACACCTAATGATCGTCGCTGACGAGGTGCATCGGGTCGGGAGCCCCACGTTTCGCGCCCTTCTCCAAGTGCCTGCCGGTGCCCGCCTGGGACTGAGCGCCACTCCCGAGCGCTTCATGGACCCAGCAGGAACAGAAGCCATACAGACCTACTTCGGCGCTTCGCTGAAGCCACACGTAGGCATCTCCGAGGCGATCGCAGCCGGAATGTTGGTGCCATATGACTATCAGGTCCACGCCGTCTCCCTCGACCCCGACGAGGCCCAGAATTGGCAAGCTCTTACGGACGAGATTGCCAGGCTGTATGCTCGGATCTCCGGCGCAGATGGGTCGCCGCCCGTCGACGACCGGCTCACGTTCCTGCTCATCAAGCGGGCGCGACTCCTTAAGGGGGCTCGCCAGAAGGTACCGGCAGCAGTGGATCTGCTTCAGCGCGGGTACCGGCCTGGACAGCGGTGGCTCATCTACTGCGACAGCCGCGAGCAATTGTCAGGTATACGACATGCGCTGCACGAGGCCGGACTAGACTCCCTCGAGTACCACAGCACCATGCTCGGAAGCAGAAGTCAAACCCTCGACTACTTCCGGATGGCGGGTGGAATGATGGTCGCCATTCGGTGCCTTGACGAAGGAGTCGATATTCCGACAGTGGACCACGCCCTACTGCTTGCGAGCTCGACGAATAGTCGGGAGTTCATTCAGCGACGCGGCAGGGTCTTACGAGCAACCCAAGGGAAGCACTCCGCCGAAATTCACGACCTGCTTGTGACGATTCCTCGCCCAGACGGTGAATACTGGACTGTGACTTCCGAGATCCGCCGCGCCATTTTGTTTGCGCAGCACTCAAGAAGCGCCTCGGTAAAGGCAGAGTTGGCTTACCTGCTACACATGGCGTCTAACACGATCGATCTGGACGTTGAGGAGGCTGATTAGCGTGGATACGACCGCCGCATTTGTAAGCGAGAGCACGAAGCGTCAAGCCCGAGACATACTTGCGGAGATGCTGCCTGAGGCAGCGGGAGCCACCGACGATCCGCTGGCTACCGGAGTAGTCAGCGAGCGCCTGCTGGAGCGCGTACTCGAAATTGCCTGGGAATTCCAATTTGACGACAACCGCTCTGCCTGTCAGAGAGAGGTAAGGGAGGTAGTCGAGCAGGAATTGGAACAGCGCTCGCTGAAGGCACAGCCATGAGGCTGCTGAAGTTGGAGATGGAGAACTTTGGCCCCTATTTTGGGCATCATGAGGTCGATCTTAGGGTGGGCGCGGGCGCACCCGTGATTTTAATCCATGGTGAGAATGGAAGGGGCAAGTCGTCAGTATATAGTGCCATAAGTTGGTGCTTGTATCAGACCACCCTGGATCGGCGGGGGCGGTCCCGACCAACCTATTCGCTGATGAGCTATGACGCTCTCGACCAGGGCGCGAATGTCATGGGCGTGACCCTTGAATTCGAGTCTGGTGGACTGAACTATAGGCTTGAGCGACACGCTGAGGCGACCACTCGTCCCCGAGCCGACTCGGGTTTGTCGGTTACCGCGTTGCTGAGACGGGATGGCCACTTTGTACCGGCCGCAGACGTGCGCCGCGTGATTGCAGATGTCTTGCATCCCGATATTTCACGGTTCTTCCTATTCGACGGTGAAATGCTCGCCCAATATGAGCGCCTAGTGGACGAGCCAGGCAAGGATTCGTATCTTGTGCGGGAGTCGATCGAGCGGATCCTCGGAGTACCGGCATTGCAACTCATGTGGGAGGACCTTGGGGTACTGCGCGCTACCGTCGAGCGGCAACAAGTAGCTACGATGAGGGCAAGCAAGCGCAACGAGGCGCTCGTGGAGCAGATCCAAAAGGCCGAAGACGAGCTCACCAGCTTAAACGCGGACCTGGAGCGCCTTGACGGTGTTCTTCAGATCGCGGAGGAGGCGCAGAGCTCAGTGAGCACCAAGCTCGAGCAGTATGTGGACGTACGGTCTGACGCGAAGCAGATCGCCGAGCTCCAAGAGAGACGCGCCGACGAGGGTCGCCGAATCGGAAGTGCATTGGACAGCCTGCGCCACGCTCTTTCTGAGGGATGGTGGGTTAGCACTTCAGCGAGGATTGGTGAGCGACTCGAACACCTGCAAGACGAGGTCGTAGAGGCCCAGGAGCATGTTCGGTCGGACATTGAGAGGCGGCTAGCGGGTGAGCAGGTGGCTGCGTCACTGGCGGACGGCAGGTGCGCGGTTTGTGGGCAGTTGCTGTCGGCCGCTGCGCGGACGACGCTCGAGACCAAGCGAGCCGGTGCTCAGGGACCAGACCCGGGGCAACGGGATGCCGAGGAGCGTGTCGAGGATGCTATCTGGGAGCAAGGCAAGTTGAGGCCCTTCGACAGGCCCGATCTTGTGCAGCGGATAGTGCAGAGCGAACTGGAGTGGCGGCAGGCTCGCTTGCGCCACCGAAGCTTAGGAACGGACATTGAAGCCATCCAGCGGCGGTTGCGGGAGTCGCCGCTTGCCGATATAGGGTCGTTGGAGAGGGAGCTTGAGTCGGTATCCGCGACAGTGCGCTCCGTGCGCGAGGAGTTGGAAAAGCGCAGGGTGGAGCGCGATCGCTCAGCCACGCGGCTTCAAGATCTGCGCCGCAATATTCAGAAGACCGCAGGGGCCAATCCGCGGATTGCGGCTCAATTTGCCGTGTACTCTGTGCTGCAGACAACCTTTGAGAGTGCCTTAAACGAGTTCCGGCAGCGAGTAAAGCGCAGAGTGGAGTTGGTGGCGAGCGAGATCTTTACGCGCCTAAGCACCGAGACTGAGTACGCGCAACTTCGGATCAACGATCAGTACGGTCTCCAGATAGTGGGGCCGCAAGAGCGTGTGATACCGGAGATTTCTGCAGGTTATGCCCAGATAGTTGCACTTAGCTTGGTTGGTGCACTGAATCGATGTGCGACTCGTGAGGGGCCGGTGGTTATGGATTCGCCTTTGGGAAGGTTGGACGCCGGTCACAGGGAGCGGGTACTGCGGTACGTGCCTTCTATGGGGGAGCAGGTTGTGTTGCTAGTTCAGTCGCGGGAGTTCGACAGAGACCGTGACTTGCCATCTCTCGGTTCCGCGGTGGCGCGCGAATATGTTATCCGGCGCGCTGGGTTGACCGCGTCGGAGATTGTCCCGCAGGAGGGTTAAAGTGCCGGGTGCTGACAGAGGCCGAGTGACTGTCGGGGTGACAGAAGCCGGAGCTTCCGCCTTAGTGCGGATAATGGAAACTGGTTTCTTCGGGACGGAAATGGACGCGTACAAGGTCGCTGTTGCCCTGGCCCTTCGGGCAGGGGTCCGGGCCGATGAGAGTGTGACCGGAGTGACTACAAAGTGGAACATTGGGAGCCTAGATCCCGACGGGTTGCTCGCTGACCTTGTGGATGTGCTTGACAGGGGCGGTACCGGTGACCCGATTGACCGTGCTCAGCGACTTGCTGACATCGGTCTTTCGATGTTGGTCACACGCTTGGTGGACAGCGGCCAGACGCTCAGCGAG
>JAKAWF010000130.1 GCA_021817025.1 bacterium | reverse complement strand
GTCGACGGTCCTGGTCTCGATCTCCACCTCGTAGCCCCACACCCGCCGGAGCAGCTCGGCGCGGCTCATGACCTGGCCCGGCCGACTGGCGAGCAGGGCGAGCAGGTTGAACTCGGTCAGGGTCAACTGGACCTCCTGGTCGTCGTGGTACACCTGGCGGCGCCGGAGGTCGATGCTGAGTCCGGGGAATTCGAAACGCTCCTTGACCTGCTCGCCGGGAATGGTCTCGGAACGGCGCAGGTGGGCCCCGATCCGGGCCACCAGCTCCCGCACCTCGAAGGGCTTGACCACGTAGTCGTCGGCCCCCAGCTCCAGGCCCACCACCACGTCGATGGTGTCGCTCTTGGCGGTCAGCATGATGATGGGCAGCTTGTGGCCGTCGGCACGCAGCTTGCGGCACACGTCGAGCCCGCTCATCCCCGGGAGGTTGATGTCCAGCAGCACCAGGTCCGGCGCGTTCTGCTGCACCATCTCGATGCCCTCGGGGCCGCTGGTCGCTTCCAGCACCGTGTAGTGCTGGGGTTCGCAGGCGAGACGCACTATCTCCCTGGTACCCGGGTCGTCCTCGACTGTGAGGATGGTCTTGTTACCGCCACTCATGCTCCCTGTGCCTCCAGGTATTCGGTCACGGTATTCAAAAAGCTCTTGACCTCGATGGGCTTGGTGATGTAGCCGGAGCAACCAGCTTCCAGGGCCTCCCGCTCGTCGCCCAGCATCGCTCGGGCACTCAGGGCGACGATCGGAGTCTGCGAGGTTCGCGGATCGGCCTTGAGCAGTCGGGTGACTGTGAGCCCGTCGATGCCGGGCAGCTGAATGTCCATCAGGATCAGATCGTACGGATGCGCCTTGGCCTTCTGCAGTCCCTCCTGCCCATCGGTGGCAGTGTCCACCTTGAAACCCTGCCCGCGCAGGACCAGGGTGGAGAGCTCCAGGCTGGAGGGATTGTCCTCGATCACCAGGATGCGGTTGCGCAGCTGGCCGTCCGGCCGCAGCCCGCGCAGGGGCAGCGTCACTGTGAAACTGGCCCCGCGGCCCAACTGGCTGTCGACCTTGATGGTCCCGCCGTGCAGCCCCACCAGGCGCTTGACCAGGGCCAAGCCCAGGCCGGTGCCCTCAAAACGGCGGTCTGCCGAGCCTTGCACCTGGAAGAATTCGCTGAAGATCTGGTCGTGGTGCTCGGGGTCGATTCCAATCCCGCTGTCCTTGACCTGCACCACCAGCTGGCTCGCTCGGGGCTTGGTCCTGGTCTTGATCAGAGCCTGACCGCCCTCGGGGGTGAACTTGATCGCGTTCGAGAGCAGGTTGTACAGGATCTGCTTGAACTTGCCCTTGTCCGCCCGCAGCAGGGTGACCTCGTTGTCCAGCTCCACCTGGAGGGTGACTGCCGCCCGCTCCGCCAGCGGCTGGATCACGGTGAGAACCTCGGAGATGCACTGCCCCAGCTGGAATTCCTCGTACTGCAGCTCGAGACGCCCGGCCTCAATCTTGCTGAGGTCGAGCACGTCGTTGACGAGGTTGAGCAGGTGCCGGCCGCTGGAGTGGATGTTGACCAGGCAGTCCTGTTGCTGCTGAGCGCTCATCTTGCCGGCCAGGTTGTCCTTCAAGATCTCACTGAAGCCGAGAATTGAGTTGAGCGGGGTCCGCAGCTCGTGGCTCATGTTGGCCAGGAATTCGCTCTTGAGGCGGCTGTTCTCCCGGATTTGGGCGTTGGCCACCTCCAGTTCGTGCTTCTGGAGGGCGATCTCCTGGAGCTGGCGCTGGGCGGCCGCGTGCAGGGCGGCGTTGTCAATGCTGATCGCCGCCTGGTTGGCGATGACCCGCACCAAGGCCTGCTCGAGGTCGGTGAACGGCTTGACCGTCTTGCGGCCCAAGGTGAGCGCGCCCACCACTCGGTTGGGCGACTCCAGCGGCATCACCATCACGCTCTTTGGGGAGTTGGGAGAGGCGAGCGCCTTGAAGCGGGGATCGGTGGTGGCGTCGGCGACGCGCACCACCTTGCGTTCCGCCACCGCCCACCCCACGATGCCCTCGCCGAGCCCGAACGAGGCCACGCTGCTCACCTGCTCGGTGTAGGGATAGGTGACCATGGCGTGGAGCCTGGTCTCCTCGTCGTCGAGGAGGAAGACGGTGTCGGTATCGCACTCCACCAGTTGGGAGAGCGCCCGCAGGGTGAAGTCGATGTTCACCTTGAGGTCCAGGCTGGACGTGAACAGGTTGCCAACCCGCTCCAGCAGGTCGACCATCACCTTGTCGTCCATTGGCCTCGGATTATAGGTCGCTTGTGAATTGGCGCCGCTGGGCAGCAGGGCCGGTCGGGGTTCCTGGACGTCGGCGGGGGCGGCAGCCATGCCCTTGGCCTCCAATCGGTCGGTGCGAGCCGGTCGCGGCGGCGGGCCCGGCCTGGTCAGCAGGTCCAGCCCCCCGACACTATGAACGAGGCGCCGGTGCGGTTCATGAAGCGAATGAAGATCATCCCGCTGGAGAGGGTGGAGTAGATCTGAAAGTCACCGCCCACGGCTGCCCAGGTCGAACTTGGGATCCGTCCCGGCTGCAGCGGCGGGGCGGTCCGGTAGAGGGCGGCCGTGGCCCAGTCCGACTGGATGGGCAGGCTGGCGGCGGTGAAGCTGGGGTAGTACAGCCCCGCCCCCTGGAACTGCTGCACCTGCACGTCCAAGAGGTAGTGGTGGCCGTCCAGAGCCACCACCATCGCGGCGTTGAACTTCGACTGGGGACTGCCGCCGTAGGACCCGCAGTTGGGGGCCGGTGCCGCCAGCTCTCCGGCCGGCACCGCGGCCGCGTTCACGAAGCCCTGCAGCGCTCCGCTCACCGTCATCGACTCCGCCCGGTTCGGAGCCGGCGGCGCGTTGGAGCTGCCGTAGGCCGCTCCCGGCTGAGCACAAGTCCAGCTGCCGGACACCTTTTCCAATTGGCTCTGATGCCCCGGCTGTGAGAAAGGGAAGTCCAGATGGACGGTGCCACCGCGCCCGCCGGAGCTGATCACAACCTGGCCAGAGCGCGCCCCCAGGAATCCGCTGAGGTGGGCTTGCGCCAGATTGTCCTGGGTGCTGTTCTTCGTCCCCACCGTGTAGGTGCCCGGTCCATTGAAGGCGGGAAGCTGCACAGCCAGAGTGGCCAGTCGGCCGGCTACGGCGACATCCACAGTGGCCGCGTATCCAATTCCCGGATACACCCCGCATTGGGTGGCGAATCCCGAGCTGACGCTGGCGTCCTGGGGGCCGGAGAAGGTGAGATCCTGGGCCAGCGTGGCGCCCGTCGGCAGTGCCGCCGCCGGTTCCTGGCCGGCGCTGGCGGTTGTCCGGCGGCGCCGGGGGGTGACGTGTGCGGGCGCGACGGCTGCGCAGCCGGACATGGCCGCGAGGCAAGTCGCGGCCGTGACCCAGCCGATGACGGCGGCTCGAAGTTGGCGCAGCCTCACGCGGAGCCGGCGCCGCCCTGGAGAGGACGAGGGGGAGGAAAGGGCATGGCCTAGTGGCACGGTACGCCATACGGCCGTTCGATTTCAAGCCGTGCAGATGCGCGGCGGCCCTGATCCGCCTCGCCCGGGCCGGGGCCGGGCACCGGCTGATGGCCGTCCTCGCTCCCAGCCCAGCCGCTCTTGGTGGTCCGATGAGGGCCTGTTCGCGGGCGCGACCGCTCGGGGCGCCCGCCGCCAGGAACCGCGTCGCACCCAGGAGCGCCGGGGCGTCCGCTCGGGAGCTTCGGGGAGGGGCTGTCCACTGGCCCCGGCCTGGAATTTCCCAGGACGTGTTTGCGGACGCGCTCAGCTCAAGGCTGTGGGGCTGGCCAGCTGCCAGCTGCGCCCGCCGTCCACGGCTTCCCGCACCGTCCCAGCCGCCAGCGACCAGGCCACGGTCAGACCGGCGAAGGACATGTCCTTGGGGTCAAGCGAGCCGCTCTGGACCAGGGTGGGCGCACTGGCCGCCCGGTCCCACTGCCCACCCGCCGATGGCGCTCGATAGATCTCGAGCACGTCGTTGGCACCCGATCCAATGGTCGCGCCCACCAGCCCACCCCGGCCGCTTTCGACCTGGAGTGCGACCAGTCCAGGTCGAGCCCCCGTTGCCGGTCGCCAGGATCTCCTGAGAGGTGTGCGCCTGTCCAGGGGTGCTGTTAGGAGACCGCCATCTACCCCTGGCGGTAGTCGGAAAAGACATCGCGTCGATCGCTCCTTGCATCTGCGCTGGGAGGACCGCCGGGTTGACACCGGGGGCCACCGGCGCTGGGCCAGCGCTCCGGCGGGGCCGGCCACGGCGAGGGTGGCAGACGGGGACAGCAGCACCGCCCGCGCGCCCAGCGGTGGCCGCAGCGCGCTCATGCCCATCGATGTGGAAACGAAGCCGGGCATGCGCCGATTACTTGTGGCCGTCGGGAGGCTGGGGGGGACCAGGACGGCGTGTAACATCGCTACGGGAGTGCACGGGTCCAGGTGGGCCCCTCGATCTGCAAAATCGCTTACACCCGCTGCCAGGGGGTGTAAGGTGGTGACAGTCGATCTCAACGTGCCTAGCTGTGAGCGGCACAGAGTGCCAAGAGTTGCCACGCGTCGCTCCACTGCTGCTCCACAAATCCGGCGGCCAGACCCCGGCCCCGGTGCGGCAGGCGGTGGGTTCCTCCCGCCCCAGCCGATGTCGACAACGAGCGCCTCCCCCGGGCTGGCGGGCCACATCCCAGGCATGGCGGCCGCCCAGGGGAGACCAGACGAGTCGCCGGGCTCCGGGTAGGCAGGTGGCCGACCGCGACGAGGGGGTCGAAGACCCAGACGGTCCCCCTCTTGGCGCGCCAGGCGGCGGTGGCGTCGAGGATGTCGCGGCGGGTGCATGTGATCAGGACCAGGCCCTCCCAGGCAGCGACCTGACGCGGGGTGCTGATCCAGTCCCCATAGGCCTTGCCGCAGCGGATCTGGAAGGCAGGCAAAGGCTCAGGTGGAGGCGCCGGGGACAGCGGCCAGTGCCAGCCGTACCTCCACCAGAGGCGGCGGGCACGGGGAGGAGCCACCAGCCGATGAGGGTGAGGGTGATCCGGTCGAGGATGCTATGGATGGCGGCGATGTGGACGAGCCAAGCCAGCCAGACCACCCAGGCAACAATCACCAGCCACCCGGCGGCTCTGCAGCTGAGCGGCCCCCAGCGGCTGGCGAGGGTGCTCACGGCGGAGTTGTCCCAGGGGCACTTGCCCGTGGTGCCGGCAGGGATGCTCCGCCCGATCGCGCACGGCGGTCTGGGCGAAGGCGCCGAACTCGGGGACGGGGACGGGGTCGTCCCAGGGAGCATCTGGCGGCGGGCACCCGGCCCTCCTGACCGAGGCAGGGCTCCCAGTCCCGCTGCAGGGCGGCCCCGCCCGCGGCCGACCAGTCGGCGGCATCCCTCGGATGGGCATCAGGAGCGGAGGCGCAGGCCCGCTACGCCTGCAGGGCCGGCCAGCCGGTGGACCAGCCCGCCGTGGCCGTACCAGCGGCTCGGCGCCGGGACCCGTGGATCGACGCATGGAGCCTCCCAGCGGCCTGTGCGGAGGGCGGCCGGCGACCGCTACCGGTGGCAGCTGTGTACGCCGATCAGATCGACGACGTCAAGCGCTACCGCTGCTCAAGCCTGGGCGGGAGCTCTACCCAGGTGGCTTCCGCGCCTGCCTAGGCAGCCTCACTGGAGCGGCTCACCTTCTCCCAAACAGGGGTGCCGGTAAGGAACGCGGCACCAGCCTCCTGGAGCACCGAATCCACTCCACCGCCAGGCCTCATCTGCTGTTGATCAGATATGATTGCTCGATGGTGACAGATGAGGCCACGCTCACAAAGTTTCTGCGCGATCCCCACGCCGTGATGGAGGCGGTCGAGCACCGCGACGTGGTGCTGCACCGACGTGGAGGCCCTGCCCTCCGGCTCTCACTGGAATCGCGCAGCCAACAAGGCGGGGAAGGGGTGGCACTGGTCGCCCGGCTCCTCGGTGATGTCCTGGACGGCCCGGCGCACGAGCAACTGCTAACAGCCTTGACAGTGGAGTTGGCCTGGCCTGCTCTCCTGCCCGGCCCGGATCGGGAGGCCTTCCTCGTCGACTTCGTGCAGACGGCCCGCGCGGCCGCCGAGGTGGGCGTGTTGGCCCCCTTGGTCGCTGTGCTCGCAGACTGGAAGGCGACAGCTGCCATCTACGCTGACCCCGCTCTGGCCGCCGACCTCCACCGCCCCCTGCCAGGTGATGGTGGCCCTGTCCCGGCTCCGAGCGCGCGGTAGCGGTGCCCAAGAGGAGTGACCGGGTAGCGCCACCTTCCGCACCCGGCGAGTGGCAGCTACGGTTCGCGGAGACCGCAGCCGCCACGGGCTGGGAAGCGTTGTGCCAGCAAGCCCCTGGGCCGACCCGAGCCGCCTACGACACCTTGCTGCTACGGCCGCAGACGCCAACTAATCCCCGCCGCCAACATCGCCTCCGCGGGGACCTCGGCTCTCGGCTGGTTGGGGGCCAAGCGCTGGAGCAGTGGCAGCTGGAGGTGACTGGTGCCGGCCGCGTCTGGTACGCGATCGATCCCGGTGCCAAACGGGTGTGGGTGACCAGGGCCAGTCCCGGCCATCCGCCCGAAACAGACTGACAGGGCCCATCGCGGGGAGAGACGCGGGAAGCGCTCATCGGGAAGGAAAGTAGCGTAACCGGTCGTTTCTCGCCGTTTCTGCTCTGCGATCCGCTCCTGCTCAGCTTCCCCGCCATCCACTTCCCGCTCTCCTTGCTGCGGCGGTATTTGCTTGCTCCGCAGGATTTGCGTGTGTTGCGCAAATGTTGTGGGTGAGGGTGGGATGAAGTGCAGGGAAAGATGGGGTTTCAGGCAGCAGAGAGGAGGCCCGGAATATCGCGGTCGTGGAGGGTGATGATGATGGAGAAGAAGTCTTGGTGCGCCGGGATAAACCGGCATGGAGAAGGAGATGAGAACGCTCTGCGTCGAAGGGTTAGCGACCCACGACGACCCCGAGTCATGCGGCGGCGGCCGTAAGGGCGCTGGCGAAGCGTTGACAGGGGTACGCGCAGGCCAGGACATCGAGCCGCGAAATAATCACTCCGGGGTGCCGACGCTGTCAAGACGAGCGGAAGGCGAAACTGCTGGTGGCGCTATCGCGAGCCATCAGTGGACCCTGCGCGGTCCAAGACCCTGTGCATGCGGGGAGTCTCCATGCGCGAGAACCGGGAGGTCCCATGCCCGCCCGCGGGCTGATCACCGACGGGCCGCCCAGGGAAGGCCAACGCCGTACGCCTGGGATGCACGAGCGTGGGAAGTCGGATCGTCCCGTAGTACCTGCGAAGCTGCCGAACAAAGCCGGGCGCGGCAACGCGCAATCCCAACCGGGGGCGGAGGCGGTGGAGGGAAGGGGACGAGGCAAGGGGAGTTCGACACCAGGCGACGCGCCCCGGACGCAGTACCGGACCAGCGCGATTCACACAAGGCGGCGCGCCCCGGACACAGTGCCGGACCAGCGTGTCTCCTAGCCGGGGTCGGACGAGCCCAGCAGGGGCTGGGACCGAGGGGACGCCGATCACGCCGCCTCCCAGTGCAAACCTGTTGGACCCTAGACCCGAGCCAGGAGCCCAGTGCGCGAATTGCGCACGCTGGGATCTGTGCGGGGGGCCGGGGGCAACCTCGGTCCCTACCGCGTCGCCGCGCTGGGAGGTGCGATAGCGACGGCGGCCGGGGAGCTTGCGGATGAGGCCGTGACCACGCAGCTTGGCGATGAGGCGGCTGGTGGCAGCGCAGCGACGGCGGGCTTCGGCATGGTCGCGGGCTGGCTTGGGGTAGAGGTGTTGGGCGAGATCGCGGTTGGCGAAGCCGATGATGGTGTTCTCGCCGGCGAGGACGGCGCGGAAGATAGCCAGGTCGCGAGCGGAGAGGGGCGAGAAGGGGGCGTGACGGCGATGGCCGTGCACGCGGGGGTGGCAGAGGCGGTCCAGTTGGCGGACAGCGGTGCCATGAGTGGCCGCGGTAGCGAGCGCGTCAAGGTAGCGCTGGTTGGCGGCGCGTCCCGCCTGGTAGAGGGTGCGCAGATTGGCGATCCCTTTGCGCACTGGAGCGAGCTGGCGGCGGCGGACCAGGTGGCGGCGCCGGCTGGTGCCGGTGACGTGTTCGGTGGTGCGCCAGGCCCGCAGAGCGGTGGGATCGTTGATGGTGGTCTCCACGCGCAGGCAGGAGCCCTTGTCGTTGGTCTGTGATACGACTCGTCAGCCTTATCGTCGTAGTCGCAGACCGGCTTGCCCGCGGCGGCGTAGTCATCATCGCGGCCAAGCTGCTTGCGCAGCTGAGCCGCTCGCTCTCCCGACGCCGCCAGCACCCCCCGGATCGCGGATCGGATGAGGGTCACGGTGTCCATGGTGGCCACCGCGTCATAGATAGGAGTGGAGTCGAGCACCCGCCGCCGGCCCACGAGCCCGGCCTGCCTGCCCACCTCGAGGGTGACCTCGAAGATGCGCCCCGGCCGTGCCGAGTGGGCCAGCCGGGCCCGAAAGTCGACCAGCACGGTGTGGACGAATCCCGGATAGTCGAAGTCGACCCCGGCGGCGTGCTTCCAGCGCAGGTCGAAGGCGAACCGATCCACTGCCTCTCGGTCCGAGCAACCCTCCAGCCGCTGCAGCACCATCACCACCGCCACGATCCTCGG
>JAKAWF010000129.1 GCA_021817025.1 bacterium | reverse complement strand
GAAGCGGAAGCAGAACTCGTCGAGGTACGCCTGCAAGTGGCCGGGCTTCACGCCTCCCTGGTGGGTGCCGAGCAGCCAGCGCTTTGCCAGCGAGGCCACGAGATGGACGCCAGGAAGGAGCTCGTGGGCCGGCGAGCCCGAGCCCGAGACGACAAGCGGCTCGTGGACGTAGTCATCCGCGCACGCTCGGGTGTAGGCGGACCATCCGTCGCTCACGATGGTCGCGCCGGGTTCGACGTGGGCAAGCAGAAACGCCCGGAGAACGGCCGTGCTCGCGTTGTCGATGACCTGTAGCCGGCAGCGCCCGAAGCGTCTACCGGACCGTTCCACAGCCACCTCGACGAGCGTCTTGCCGAGGGCACCACGGCCGGACCGTCCAGGCTCTGGACCGCCGAGGACGGTCTCGTCGACCTCGACGCTGCCCGAGAGCCGGTCGCGGCCAGGACGCACCATCGCGCTACGGTATCGGTGCAGCATCGCCCAGGCGGTCTGCTCCGAGCCGATGCCGAGCTCCCGCTTCAACCCGAGAGCTGAGATCCCGTTCTTCTCACTCGTCATGTGCCAAGCGGCAGCGAACCAGATGGTGAGCGGTGTCCGCGTCCCGTGGAAGATCGTGCCCGCCATCGTCGACACTCGACGGGCACAGCCGCCGCAGGACCAGCAGCCGTCAGCTAGCCGCCAACCCGTCGTCGAGCTGCAGAGCGGGCAGGAGAAGCCGTCCCACCAGCGGAGCCAGTCGAGGTAGTCCAGGCAGGCCGCGTCGTCCGGGAACCAGCTCAGCAGGTCTGCGTAGGCGGCCGGGTAGTCGATGCCTGCCACCGGCGATCTTCGCTGCACCCCATCACTCTACTGCAATGAGATGGAGAACCATTTCTCGGTAAAGGTACCTTGACGTCGTGCAGAACCGGGTACGGGAGCGGCGGGTCCAGCGGGGCCTATCCCAGGCCGAGCTTGCAACGGCCCTGGGAGTGTCCCGGCAGACGGTCATCTCGATCGAGAACGGCCGCTACCTGCCATCGCTGCCACTGGCGTTCCGGATCGCGCGGTTCTTCGACCTGACTGTCGACAACATGTTCGACCCGGACCACGAGGAGACGAGCACATGACGAAACTGATCCCGCCAAGGATGCGGGCACCGGCAAGGATGCTCGCGGGAGGTGCGATCATCACCGCTGCCGTCGCGGCCACCGACGGATGGGTAACCCTGCTCCATCTCGGGCCAGTGACCCTCGCCGCCACGGCCGGCTATTACGTTCTCGGCGGCAGGGAAACCGACTTTGCCGCGATGCTGCGCGCCCAAGCCGACGAGCGGGAACACTACCGGCGGCTCAAGATACAGGCGCTCGGGGGGCGGGTCACCGCCGGAGCCTTGGCCGCAGCCTACGTGGCCGCCGTCGCGGCCAAGGCTCCCCTTTGGCCGTTCGCCACCTCCTCGCCGTACCGACCGGCGCATTCATCCTCGGGTGGCTGCTCTATCGTGAGCGCGCCGGACAGCCGGGACGATAGCCCTGACAGTTCGGGCTGCTGGCTGATCTCTGGGCGGGAAGACCGATGTCCTCAGAGTCCGACATCGCCCAGGGCCCATGCGCTGGGCGCATGCCGACGCTCTCCACCCTGGACTACGCGGTCGTGCAGGGGACGGGGAACCCAAGGGCCAAGTGCGCGGCACGGCTGACCTCGGCCATCCGCTGGGCGCTCAGCCTGGTGATTCGAGACCGCAGGATGTCGCGGGGCACCGTCGCCAAGTTGTCCAGATCGACCACGCAGGGCCGGGGCATCCCGTCCTTCTCTGTGAGTGGCACTTCAGCGTCCAGTCCTCGGACCTGAGTAGTGATGTCGGCGACGGTGACGCGGTCCCGCCAGGTGCCGTGGGCATCCCAAGAGAGAAGAAGAACGGGGTGGCGCTGGCCGGGCGGCCGTTCCGCCCACCAGACCTCAGCTCGCCGCATCGGCGGTCGGGCCGGCGTCGCTCCAACCGGTGTCGTCCCCGTCCAGCAGGTCTCTCGCTGCTTCCTCGGCCCAAGTGCGTTCGGCGTCGGTCTCGGGCTGGGCCCGGTAGGCAGTGCGGTAGCGTTCCTCGCGCTCTTCGGCCTCTGCTTGGCGCCAGCCGAGCCAGAGCAACTCGGAAACGACCTCGGACCGGCTGGTCATCCGGTCGTGGCGCCGGTGCTCGATCCGGGCCAACAGCTCGGCGGGGAGGCTCACCGTCACCTTCTCGGCACGGCTCATACTTTTTGCCATACCACACCTCATACCGTAGTCAAGCGTCTTCGGGGCGGCGGCAACCGCAGCACCGGGCCACCTACCTGCGCAAACGCTTGACCCGGGGTCGTCAGTGGTGGTCTTGTACGGTGACAAGGTAAGACCACGCGGGGAGGCCGGCGGGGCCAGTTGTCCACACCCCTGGTGGGGAAACCGGGTACAACTCCCCGAGTGCAAGAGCTCCCTGTTTTGTGGCTCGTCTTGCTATTGACAGCGGCCCTTGGGAGGGCTCTAATATGGCCCTCGTGGCACGCTCTCCAGGGTCTTCCGTAGCGCGACGCGTGTGCGCCCGGGTGGGCTGTCCCAACCTGGTCAAGAAGCACACCGCGAAGTACTGCAGCGTGCGCTGCTCCGCCCAGGATCCCGACCGCCGGGCCCGGCTGCGCGAGCGCGCCCGCTCGGGCAGGGTGCTGCCTCTGGCGCGCCAGCTCCAGCTGGACTTTGAGAGCGAAGAGCAGCAGATCGCGAGCATCGCCACCGGCCGGGAGGAGGTGCCCCAAGGGCTCCGTCGCTGGGCGGTCTGAGGGGAGCGGTCAGCTGATCGGAGTGCGCGGTCGAAGCATCGCCTGGGCGGTGCGAATGTCAGCCTGGGTGACACTCACCATCAGGCTCTGCTCGCAGCGGTGGCAGATGACGTGGAAGCTGGTGGGCTCGGGGATGTCCCGGGCCACCTCCTGGCGGAATCCGCACCCCTCGCAGGTGACCACAGCGCGCATGCCTCAATTCAAGTCCCGCAGCCGCTGGGGGGATCCTCTCGGCAACAAGCTTCGACAAGCCGCTACGCGGCCGTCACCGTCGTGGGCGTTTTGCGACCGGGTCCCGCGCCCCAACCTCTGACCCCGGCCCAGATCCCGATCACCACCAGGCAGAGTCCGAGGAAGGCGATCACGTCGCTGGCGCCGACCACGTCGGCGACCGCACCCGCGGCCAGCAGGGGCAGTGCGATCGCCAGGTTGATGGCCAGGAAGGCGCCCCCAAAGATCCGGCCCCGGGTGGCGTCCTCGGTCGCCTCCTGGATCAGCACCAGACTGGGGATCAAGACCGCCCCCAGGCCGATTCCGAAGAGCACCGCCAGCCCCACCGCCAACGGCACCAGGCCGCCCACCAGGCGGAGCCTGTCCAGAATTGGCGGCAGGACCCCCAGCACCAGCAGCGCCAGCCCGGCCAGGGCGAGCCCCCGCACTACGGTCCGCTCGCCGTGGCCGGCCGAGGCGCGCCGGCTCACCACGGTTCCGGCCGCCACCATCCCCACCGTCGCCGGGAGCAGCAGGATGTAGCTGTCCTGGGGCCGCCGCAGCAGCACGTGCTGCATGTAGCCGGCGGAGAGCGCAAAGATCGTGAAGACGATCACCAGCGCCAAGGTCAGCATGGCGAAGGCGAAGGGCAGGACCGGACTCCTCCTGATCACCAGCAGCACCTCCTTGACCTCCCTGACGGCGCCCGCCTTGTGCTCCTTCCCCTGCTCCGGCACTCGGGGCGCGACGGCCAGCTTGGTGCGAATGAGCCAGATCGCGCCGGAGGCGACCATGAAGAGGGCCGCGCCGAAGTAATACGGGCCCTCCAGCCCGAGCACCCGCTGCGCGATCGACGCCAGCGGGACCGAGAGCACGATGGTGACCACGATGGTGACCGTGAACAGCGACGTCGCGGCCGAGATCTGGCTGCGTTCGACCAGACTGGGGATGCTGGCCGCCTCCGCGGGCGCGAAGAGCTGCCCCACCCCCGCGAAGACCAGGGTGATCACATACAGGGGGATCACCTGGTGCTGGGCCACCCCGGTCAACTCCAGGGCGGGCACCCCCAAGACCATGATGCCGCGGCTGAGGTTGGTCCAGATCATCAGGGTCTTCTTGTCATAGCGGTCCGCGAAGATGCCGGCCGGCACCGAGAGGAAGACGGCGGGGATGGTGTAGGCCAGCAGCAGCGCGGCGTCGCTCAAGTAGAGGTGGGTCAGGGAGTAGATCGACAGCAGGAGCGAGAAGGCGAAGAACTTGTCACCCAGCTGGGCCGCCACCTGGGCGCCCCAGAGCAGCCGGAAGTCGCGGTTCTTGAGGGTCTCGCGGAAACCGACCGGGCCTGGGTTGGGAGGCTGCTGAGTCTCACCGACCCGCTGGCCCACGGCCGTCATGAGGGCGAATATATCATCCCGACTCCTCGTCTCCCGGCCCCAGACCAGCCAGCAGCCGGAGCCACTCTCCCTCATCCAGTGTCCCGGGCCGCCGCTGGGGATCGATGCCGGCTGCTCGCAGCCGGTCGGCGGCCTCGGCGGGAGCCACCCCGAGAGCGTTGGCGAGCCCATGGTGGAGCTGCTTGCGCCGTTGCTGGAAGATCGGCCGGGCCAGCCGCAGCAGCTGGGCGCTCCGGACCTCAGCCGAACTCACCTTGGGGGTGATCCTCAGCAGCGAGCTGTGCACCTTGGGAGACGGCCAGAAGCGGTCCGGAGGGATGTCGAACTGGAGCTCCACGTCCGCCGCCAGCCGAAGTGCGAGCGCGGCCAACGACCAGTCTCCGGCGGGTGCCGCCAAGCGCCGCGCCACCTCCCGCTGCACCAGCAGGAGGCAGCTGAGAGGCGGCGGCCTCCAGGCCATCAGGCCGGGCAGGATCGCCCCCGTGATCTGATAGGGCAGGTTGCCCACCACGGTGTAGGGCGCAGTCACCGCCAGCTGCGCGGGGTCCAGCCGCAGGGCGTCGCCCAGGACCACCTTGAACTCCGGGAACTGGGCCCGCAGCAGCCCCAGCGCGGCCACACAGGCGGGGTCGATCTCGATCCCCAGCAGTGGATGGCCCGCTTCCAGGAGCCCCTGGCTGAGCGAGCCCAGCCCGCACCCGATCTCCACCAGCTGACCCGGGGAGGCCGGCAAGGAGGCCACGATGGCGTCCCTGACCTCGCGATCGACCAGGAAGTTCTGGCCCAGCCCGTGCTGGGGGCTGACCCGAAACCGTCGCGCCACCGCGCGCACTGTCTCCTTGCGGCTCAGGTCAGGGGTGGTCACCGCCAAGTCCTGGCCGAGGGCACCGCGGCGACGACAGTGGGCAACCGTCCGCTCAACAGGCCGGCAGCTGGAAGAACGCCCGCGCATTGGCGGTCGTGGACCCGGCCAGGGACTCCAGGCACTCGCCCCGCAGCCCCGCCAGCCAGCTGGCGGTGGCCCTCACCAGGGCCGGGTGGCAGAGCTCTCCGCGGTGGGGGCTCGGGGCCAGGAAGGGGGCGTCGGTCTCCACCAGCAGGCGGGCGGCAGGGGTCGCCAGCGCCGCCCGCTGGAGATCGCGCGCGGACTTGAAGGTGAGGTTGCCGGCGAAGGAGACCAGCAGGCCCCGCTGGCACGCCTGCTGGGCGAAGTCGGCGTCGCCGCTGAAGCAGTGCAGCATCCCGGCGACCGCGGGCGAGCGGTCCAGCACCTCGAGCAGGTCCGAGTGGGCCTGACGCTGGTGGATCACCACCGGCTTGCCCAGCTCAGCCGCCAGGGCCAGCATCATGGCGAACATCTCCCGCTGCAGCGCCGGCGGCGTCGCCGGGTACCCCTGGCGGAGCTTGTAGTCGAGCCCGATCTCACCCACCGCCACCGCCTTGGGATGGCTCAGCAGGCCCCGGAGCTCCTCCACCTCGCCGTCGCTGGGCGGGCACTGGTTGACCGGATGCCAACCGACCGTGAAGTAGACCTCGGGGTGGCGCGTGGCCAGGTCGGCCGCCTGCCGGCTGTCCTCGAGCCCATCTCCGCTGGTGACCACCTGGTGAACGCCGACCAGGTGGGCCTGCGCCAGGGCCTCCTCCACCGCCAGCCCTCGCCGCGCCATCTCGTCCAGGTGGCAGTGGGCGTCCACCAGGACCGGCTCAGCCACGGGGACGCTGAGGTTTGGGGCCCGCCTCCACCACCACCGTGCACTCCCCCTTGGGGGGCTCCGTCTCGAAGTAGGCGCCGAGCTCGGCGGCTGTGCCCAGGTACCAGCTCTCGTGCAGCTTGGAGATCTCCCGAGCCACCGCCACCCGCCGGGCTCCCACCACCGCCGCCGCCGCCCGCAGGGTCGCCGCCAGTCGGTGTGGAGACTCGTAGAAGACCAGCGCGAACTCGGGGGTGACGGCCAGCAGGCGCAGCATCCGGGCCCTGGTCCGGGGCAGGAAGCCGAGGAAGGTGAAGCGATCCGCCCTGAGCCCGCTGGCCGCCACCGCCGCCACCACCGCCGACGGACCGGGCACGGCCAGCACGGTGTGGCCGGCTGCCCGCGCCGCCGCCACCACCTCCCGTCCGGGATCGCTGACGGCGGGCATCCCGGCGTCCGACACCAGCGCCACCTCGCCCTGGGCGAGCGCCTCCAGGACCTGCCCCACCCGCTGCTCCTCCCGGTCTCCCGGCAGCGAGATCAGCCGGGGGCGGGCGCCCACCGAGCGCAGCAGGATGCCGGTGTGGCGGGTGTCCTCGGCCACCACCACCGGCACCCGCCTCAGGATGTCGGCCGCCCGGGGCGAGAGGTCTCCGAGGTTGCCGATCGGAGTCGCCACCACCTGCAGCACCCCCATCGGCTGTTCAGTGACCCCAGTCGCGCGGGTAGCGGAAGTCGAGGTCAATGGTCCGGTCTGAGAGCTTGGCGATCAGGGGCGGCCGCCGTTTGAACTGATTGCGGCGCACCCTCTCGCGCACCGCCCGCACCAGCTCCGCCGAGAAGCCCAGATCGACCACCTCCTCCTCCTGGCGGCGATGGTCGACCAGGTGGAAGAGGATCTGGTCGGCCTCGGCGTAGCTGAACCCCAGATCCTGCTCGTCCAGCTGACCCTCGAAGAGGTCGGCCGACGGCGGCTTGCGGATCAGGCTGGAGGGCAGTCCCATGTGCTCGGCCAGCTGGTACACCTGGGTCTTGTAGAGATCCCCCAGCGGGTTGAGGGCGTGGGCCATGTCGCCGTAGAGGGTGCCGTACCCGAGCAGGAGCTCGGACTTGTTGGAGGTCCCCAGAACCAGCGCCGAACGCTCCTGGGAGATGTCATAGAGCACCGACATCCGCTCCCGCGCCATCTTGTTGCCGCGTCGGTTACGGTCCTCGGTGGGCCGGCTGGCGAAGTAGGCGTCCACCTGGGGGCTGATGTCCACCACCACCAACTCGACCCCGAGGTGGGCCGCCAGCAGTTGGGCGTCGGCCAGACTGTCAGCCGAGCTCAGCCGGTAGGGCATGGTGACTCCCAGGGTGGCGGATCTCCCCAAGGCCTCCACCGCCAGCGCGAAGGAGAGGGCGGAGTCGATCCCACCCGACACCCCCACCACCACCCCTTCGGCCCCCACCTTGAGCACCTCGTCAGCGATGAACCCGGCCAGGATGTGGGCGCAGAGTTCAGGGTTGATCCGAAGCTCAGACATCGCCCTGATCCACTTTCAACTGCCGCCACAACACGTCCTCGCGCTCATCCCGGAGCAGCGGGTAGGCGATCCGCACCCGCCGCAGCAGGCCCCGGTCCAGCTCCGCCCTGAGCACCGTCGGCTGGTCGTCAGCCGGCCCGCCGCCCAGCATGCCTCCGTCCGGGCCCAGCACCCGGCTGCCTCCCCAGAAGCAGTGCCCGTCCTCGAATCCGACCCGGTTGCAGTAGGCGAGGAAGGTGGTGAAGAGGGTCGCGTAGGTCCTGGTCATCGCCCCCCACAGCGCGGCCGTACCCAGCTCGGGCTGATCTCCGGCGACACCCCGGCCAGGGCTTGCCGAGGGGCAGATGATGAGGTCCGCCCCGGCCCGGCTGAGCAGGTACGCCGAGCTCGGATGCCAGAGGTCCTCGCAGATCAGGACGCCGAGCCGCCAGCTTGCCCCATCCGCGAGCTGGAGATCCACCGCCTCGAAGCGGCTGCCGGCGGCGAGATAGCGCTGCTCGTCGAACATGCCGTAGGTGGGGAGGTAGACCTTGCGATGGACGTGCCGGATCCGGCCCCCGGAGATCAGGATCGCGGCGTTGTAGAAGCGATGTACGGGCGACTCCACCACCGCCCCGACCACGGCGCTCCCGCTCCCGGCGGCGGCCAGCAGACGCGCCATCTCGGGCCCGTCCAGCCGGATCGCGATCTCGGGCACCAGGTCCTTCAGGAAGTAGCCGCAGAGGCTGAGCTCGGGGAAGACGACCAGGTCCTCTCCCCTGGCCACCTCGGCCGCCAGCACGTCGCAGCTCCACTCCAGGTTGGGGACCAGGTCTCCGAGCCTGGGAGCATGCTGGACCAGAGCCATTCGCAGCGGGCGCCGCTTGGTCATGAGGCCGTTGCCATTGAGTGACCTTGAGTCAAGCCACCGCTGGTGACACCCCTGCTCGGGGTTCCTCTCCCGTTGCCGGGTTCGGTTCTGGCCTCACCGGGGAACGCACACCGCCGAGGCAGTGGTCTGGCATCCGCTCTCCAGGTGCCCGGGGCGTCTGGACCACCGCCTGTGCCGGCTGGGGACGGCCCGG
>JAKAWF010000128.1 GCA_021817025.1 bacterium | reverse complement strand
TGAACTGTTCACCCGCCTACCAGAGCAACTGGAACGGCACCTGCTGAGCCGCCCCGAGCGCCCTTGAGGGAGCGGCCGGTCGGGGCTGAGACCAGAAGGGGGCGGTGATCAGGGCCGCGCAGGCACCCCGATCCCGAGCAGAGGGTCACCGGCCTTCACGGCCAGTGAGGTGACCAAAAAAACCACAACCCCAGATGCGTCAGCTCGAACCGTCGCCAGCCGCTCCCCGAAGATGTCGCGCAACTCGCCCACCTCCTGTCCCTCGTGCACCCGGTCACCCACCGCGATCTGGGGATGATAGGTAGCTGAGACTTCGGTCCTGGTCCACACCATCGCATCCATCGCCTCAGGCAAGGGCGCTGGCTCCCCAAGCGGATCTACCATCCCCAGCACTGACAGGACGTTCTGGAGGCCGCGGAGGTGCCGGGACACGGAGGGCTCATCGCAGATCCCCTGCTGCCCTATCTCCGCGATTATGGCCGGCACCCCGCGCATGGCGGCTGTAGCGTAGGCGGCGCCGGGCACCGACTCGGGGTCCACCCCCAGGCTGTGCTCGAATCCGTAGGCCTCCGAAAGCTCGCGCGACCGACGGGCTACCTCCGGATCGCCCGCCCTGGTCCACAGAGTGAAGGGACTCAGCGCCTCTATGAGATCACCGCAGTGAGCGTCCACATAGGCGTCGCAGCCCTCGATCAAGTTCTCCACCAGGAAGGCCGCCACCCTCTCGGCGGGGTCGCCGGCGGCGCTGCCCGGAAAGGAGCGGTTGAGATTGCGACCATCGCGGGGATTCACGTAGATGGAGCGCTCGTAAAAGCCGGGAGAGTTGACCAGCAGGACCGCCACCAAGGTGCCCCGCAGGCGGGCGGGATCGAGCCACCTCGTGAGTCGGGTCACGGCCTCGATGGGGACGTACTCGGCAGCGTGCATGCCACTGGTGACCGCCAGGGTGGGGCCGGGGTTGGCACCCCGCACGACCACTGCAGGCACCTCCCAGGAGGGGCTAACGCCCGGGATGGGCACCCAGCCACGCGTTACCTCGCCCACCTCCGCTGTCAGATTAGCGATGGATACTCTGGACACTTCCCACCTCCTTTTGTACCCGATGCTTGGACATGTCCAGCCGAGGGAGCGGGAGCACGAGCCCCCTCCACCCGGCAGGGGCCACGGACGGCACCTCCCGGGGTTGGTTCACCTCGAGCTGGCCATCTGCCAGCTGGCAACCACCTGGCCGAGCACGGAAAGGGGGACCGCCCCCTGGCTCAAGACCGCTCCGTGAAATCCCCGCAGATCGAAGTTGGCGCCGAGGGCCACCGCCGACTCGCGGCGCAGGCGCCGGATCTCCCTGCGCCCGATCATGTAGGCAAGCGCCTGGCCCGGCCAGGCAATGTAGCGGTCAATCTCATTGTTCACGTTGGACATGGTGGTGGCCGTGTTCTGCCACATGAAGTCCACCGCCTGCTGGCGCGACCAACCCAGGTGATGCATCCCGGTGTCCACCACCAGCCGGCAGGCCCGAAGGGCGTCGAAGGAGAGCATTCCCAGCCGCTGCAGATCAGATGTGTACAGGCCCATCTCATCAGCAAGGCGCTCGCAGTAGAGACCCCAGCCCTCAACATAGGCACACACCTCGGCGTCGAGATGCCGCCGATAGGTCGGCAGATGTGTTAGCCGCTGCGCCGAGGCGATCTGGAGGTGATGACCGGGGGTGCTCTCGTGGAAGGCGAGCGCCTCGTACTCGTAGATGAAGCGGCTGCCGGGATCAGTGGTCAGGACACAGTGGGCGCCCGGCCGCCGCCCGTTCTGCGACGGCCCTCGGTAGTAGGCCATGGCCGCGTTTCCCGCCTCGACCGGGTCGATCTCTTCCACCACACAGTCAGCGATATCGAGATGGGGAAAGAAGCCGTCACGGGCGGCCTCGGCGCGGACCAGAGCCGATCTGACCATGTCCACAATCTGCGACGAATTGGCAAAGCGCAGGGTCAGGTCATCCCTGAGCCGACCGCGCACATCCCTGGCATCACTCTCACCGAACACCCTGCGTCCAACCTCGTACCACTCTGCGTCGAGCTCCCCCAGCACCTCCAGGCCAACCGCGTGGATCTCCTCAGGCGACGTCTCGGTCGTGGTGTGCCGGCGGACCGCACGTCGGTATGCCTCGGCGCCGCCGGGGATGCAGCGAAGCCCGACCTCCGCGTCGGAGCGAGCGACTGGCAACAGCTCGTCTCGGAGCCCGGCCAACAGCCTTGCCATGGCCGGTCGCACCCGCGTGACGAGCAAGTCAGCTGCCACTTCGAAATCCCGGGGCTGGGCCACTTCGGACTTTCGCAGATGAGCCAGCATTCGGTCCTGAGCGACCGGGCGCCCGAGGTGGCCCTCAAGTTGTGCAAGGGCCTGCCTCACCCCAACCGCGGTGGAGGGCCGCCCGGAAGCCACACTCTGCCGGTACCTGAGCAGAATCCGGTCCATGTAATCGGGTAGCTGTCCCAGCCGCTCAAGATACTGCGACACGGCCGCCGCGGTGTCGAGGGGAGCGGTCGGGATCGCCTGAAACGCGATCGCCTGAGGAGACACGTATCCACCAGCGGAGGCGTCGGCTGCCCAGATCCCATCTTCCAGGTTGACGCGCAGCGACCAAGCCAACTCGGCCATCACCGCCAGGTTGATCCGCTCCTCGGCGGAGAGGTCGCCCGCGGACAGGTTGGCCAGTTCCATCTCGATGCCCCGGAACCTGCCGACCGAACGGTCCACTGCGTCCAAGCTCGGGTCAGGAAGTTGGGAGTCGTACCCGGAGACCCCCAGCATGGTCGCTGAGAGCGGGTCACTCGAGTGCATGGCGTCGAAGAATTCGTCATTGAGACGGCTCAGCCGCTGGGCCGCAGTCGTCATCCTGCCGTCGCCCACCTACCATCTGGAGGTTCCTGGGGCAGCCGCTGTCCCAGATGGCGAAGCAGTGACTCCCACGCGCGCATTCCCTCGCTCAGACGGCGCAGCCTCAAGAACTCGTTGGGAGCGTGAAGCCGCTCATCAGCTGTCGAGAACGAAAAGAACAACGTCTTGCAGCCGAGCTCGCGCGCGAATAGGTCGGTAGCTGGCACGCTGCCCCCGATCTTGGCAAAGAGGACCGGCTGGTCGGGATACACCTCGGCCAGCGCCCTGGTGGCGGCGGTGACAGCGGGATGGTCTGCGGAGATCACATAGGCGGGCACCGATCCCGGGTCAGGCAGGACTCTCACCCGCACCCCCGGGGGTGCGACCGAAGTGATTCGCTCCGAGACAGCCTCGAGCACAAGGCCTGGATCCTGACCTTCCACCAGGCGACAGGAGATGTGGGCGCGGGCGAGGTGAGGGATCACGGTGTACTTGCCGCCCGCCTCCATGCCATTCACCTCCAGCGTCGGGCGCTCCCAGAGCCGCTCCAGGGTGGTGTATCCGCGCTCACCGCAGGGCTCTGGAGCCCCCAGCGCGCGGGCGTACGCCGCCTCGTCGAAGTCGACCGCCGCTATCTCCGCCCGCCGCGCTGGACTGAGCGGAGGTATTCCGCGATAGAAGCCGGGCACCAAGACGGCTCCATCCAAGTTGTGCAGGCCCGCGAGGATCGCGGCCAGAGCTGCCGCGGGATTGGCGACGGTCCCGCCATAGCGGCCGGAGTGAAGGTCCTCGGCAGCTCCCGTGACCTCCACGGTGAGACTGACCAGACCCTTGGATCCAAGCGAAATTGAAGGTTCGTCGGGCCGCCACATGGCGCCGTCCGCAGAGACCACCAGCGCCGCGCTCATCTGCTGAGCCCGTGCGCGCACGAATTCCGCCAGGTTGGGGCTGCCGATCTCCTCCTCTCCCTCGATCAGGAACCTGACATTGAGCGGCAGCCCGCCCTCCTGGCTCATGAACGCCTGCACCACCTTGAGCACCATGAAGACCGGCCCCTTGTCGTCCGAAACTCCGCGCGCGCGAACCACATCCGCATCCCTGGTGAGCTCAAACGGGGGCGACTTCCACTCTGCGAGGTCCCCGGTGGGCTGGACATCGTAGTGGCCATATACCAACACGGTGGGTGCCCCAGGTCGCTCAATCCACTCCCCGATCACAACCGGGTGGCCGGATGTTGCCTCCACCCGACCGTTGACCGACGCCAACTGCCCCGCCAGCCAGTCCGCGGCACGTCTCATGGTCGCGGGGTCAGCGTCGCGACTTACGCTCGGAATGGCGACATACTCCGCCAGCTCGGCGAGGTAGGCGTCAGGGTCGGGGTTAAAAGAGAGCACTGCCACCGTCTATCGACAGAGCCTGCCCGGTGATCCAGGAGGAGCGGTCGGAACAGAAGAAGCGCACCCCGTTGGCGATGTCATCCGCATCGCCCAGATGTCCGACCGCGATCCCGGCCAACACCCTGGCTTGGCCCTCCTCCCCGTAGCTGTCCCACTGGGCCTGGCTGGTGGGATTAGAGAGGATGAACCCGGGGGCGATGCAGTTGACCGTGATCCCGAACCGGCCCAGCTCGTGCGCCATCTGCCGGGTGAAGCCGATCTGACCCGCCTTGGCCGAGGCGTAGGACTGGATACCGGTCAGGCTCACACTTCTGCCCGCCCCCGAGGATATGTTCACGATCCGGCCCCAGCCACTTAGCTTCATCCCCGGGACGACCGCGCGGGTGCAGTGAAAGGCTCCCGTCAGGTTAGCGTCGACCACGGCATGCCAGGCTTGGTCGGTGATCTCCTCCAATGGAGAGAAGGTCTGGCCACAGACGCCTCCAGCGTTGTTGACGAGGATGTCCACGTTGGGCAGAGATCGAAAGTACCGGTTCACCTGGGCGGAATCGGTCACATCCACCTCATCCTTGTCGATTCCATGGACCAACACTCCGTCCGCGCTCAGACCAGCCACGATGGCGGCGCCGATGCCGTGGGCAGTTCCGGTGACCACCGCAACCTTGGGTCCGCCGACGATCATTCGCTCCACCTCATGGCCAACCCATTCCCCAATTCGACATGGCCACTGCCGCGGGGCACAATTGTAGGCAGGTGGGTGGTGGCATACCAGGACGACCACGACCGGCCGTACCACCGGGCCAGCGTGTCGCGCGGGGAAGGCAATCTTTACCTGCCTGCGAGCAATCGCTCGACCACGAGTGAGAGCGCCGTCAGGGGAACGAAAGCCATCCCAGAGCAGTCGGCCACGACCAGGTCGCCAGCGCGCACCTGCACTCCGCCGCAGGCAATGGCCGCATTGATGGCAACCGCCTCCAGACGGCGCACCCCGCTGCGCGGGCTGACAGCCCGGGACCAGACGCCCAGGCCGGTCTCAGCAATTTCGCTCAGGTCGCGGATCGCCCCATCCACAATCGCCCCGGCCACGCCGGCTGCCTGCAGCGCCCCCGCGCCCTGGCCGCCCAGAATCGAGGCGTTAGGCTCACCCATGGCGGCCACGACCAGAACGTCGCCCGGCCGTGCCATGGAGGCGACGGTGTGATGGGCCAGATGACCCTCAGGTGGGCCTGCAAGCTCGCGCTCGGGCAGGTAGGCAAGCGTCAGGACGTGGCCAACCAGAGTCGGCGGTCCTATGCGATGCCCGATGGTGTTGTGACCAACGGCCGTGGCAAGACCCAGCTGGTCGAGGACGTCGCACACCTCGCTTGCGGCCGAGGGGTGCTCGCCCAACCGTTCGATGACCTCGGAGTCGAGCCGCTCAAAGGCGGGCTCGGCGATCGACTGAGGCAGGTGCCAACCAACTCCAGAACCGCTGGCCGGCTCAACCACCGGCTGACGGTCTCCAAGCCGCCTCCAGCATGCGCAGGACGTTGCCGCCGGCTGCCAGCTTGATGTCTTCATCGGAGTACCCATGGACCACCAGCCAGCGCAGGATGTTGGGGAAGGTCTCGGCGGGGCTCTCAAGGCCGTCCACCCATGGAACCCGCTCGATTGGCAGTGATGAGGGGGGCAGTTGCTGGTCGAAGCGCTCCGCCATGACACGATGGAGACCGACGTGGTCGCCGAAGAGGGTGTCGGGACCAAACGCCACATGGTCCAGCCCGACCAAGTCGCAGCAGTACTCGAAGTGGGCCATGTAGCTGTCGATCGAGTGGCGGGGCTGCTGCTCGGTCAGGGTGGTGTGCGGCGCAGCCTCGATGCCGATCACCCCGCCTGACTCGGCGCAGGCCCGGATCACTTCGTCCGGCTTCATCCGCGCGGTCGGCCAGACGGTGCGGGCACCAGCGTGCGATATGGAAACCGGAGCCGAACTCGCAGCGATGGTGTCCAGGGTCGTGCGGTCACCGGCATGAGAACAGTCGATCAGCATACCCAGCTGGTTCATGCGCCTGACCGCGCGGTGCCCGAAGGCAGTGAGCCCAGCGTCTGTCTTTTCTCCCAGGCCGCTCCCCAGCAGGTTGGCCTCACTGTAGGTGACGCCGATGGAACGGATGCCGAAGCCGTAGAGGATGTCCAGCCGGTCGAGCTCGTTCTCGATCGGAGCCGCCGACTCAATGGCCAGCACCAGACCAAGCTGGCCGCGCCGACGGGCACGCTCGAAGTCCGCCAATCGGTGGATCACGGTGACATATTCCTGATGGGCTAGGTCGCAAAGTCGCATGCCAAGGTCCACCAGGGTGTCGTCCCACTTCCAGCCTGCCAGCGAGGTGATCTGTCCCTCCCCATCCGCCAGGTTGTCGAACACCGCGTCCAGCCCAGAGCGGCTCAGGCCCAGGTAACCGGTGAAGTCGCGCCCGTGACGACGATATTCGAAGAGCTGATCGATGTCCTTGGGCATCACCGAGGGATGGTCGTGCAGGGAGATGATCGGACCCTCCAGGAGCAAACGCTGCACCCTCTGCTCCTGGTCGGGCGAGGTCGATACCCCGACCGAGGGCACCCTCTCCAACTCTTCAGCCAGCTCGAACTCACGGTAGTCGACCCCGGGGGTCAGGTACTGGTAAGAGCGGTATCCGGAGTAGGCTGCGGCCTTCGGCGCCGGCGAGGACGGGTCGGGCCTCCCGGGGGCGTCGTTCATGTGAGCATCACCTTGATGGCGCGGCGCTCCGACATGGCGCGGTACCCAAGAGCCACCTCCGCCAGTGGTAAAGACATGTCGAAGACCGGGCTGGGATCGTAGGAGCCGTCCAGGATCCGCGCCACCAGGTCGGGCAGGTAGTGACGGACGGGTGCCACCCCGGCGTGGACCCTGAGGTGGTGGCGAAAGAGGTCGAAGAGAGGCAGCGTGGGAGTGGTGTGGGGCACCCCCACCGCCCCAATGGTGCCTCCTTCTCTGGCCATGCCGACCGCCATCTCCCAGGACTCGGGTGTCCCCACCGCCTCAACCACATGCCCCACTCCCAGGCCCGATGTCAGATCGCGGACCACGGCGACTCCGGCCGTGCCGCGCTCCTCGATCACCTCGGTGGCCCCAAACGATCGCCCGACCGACTGTCGTGAGGGATTCCGGCTCATCAGGATCACGCGCTCAGCCCCCAGGATGGCGCGCGCTCCGAGGACAGCGCACAGCCCCACTGCCCCGTCACCAATGACGACCACCGTCGAACCCGGCCCGACCTCGGCCAGGACTGCGCCATGAAGACCGGTGGCGGCCACGTCGGTGGTGGCCAGGAAGGCGGTCAGCAACTTTTGGTTGGTCTCGGAGAGGCCGCCTGGGACAGCTACCAGGGTTCCGTCTGCCTGGGGAACCCTGACCACTTCCCCCTGTCCCCCATCGGTACCCGGGGCGCCGAAGGTGCCACCGTTGACGCACGAGGTCTGGAGCCCGTCCTGACAGGCGGGACAGGTGTTGTCGCTCCATTGGAAGGGGGCTATGACAAGGTCCCCGGGCGAGATCGCGGAAACCCTCTCCCCCACCTGCTCCACCAGACCGAGGAACTCGTGGCCGAGCCGCGCCGGCACTGCCCGTTGGATAACGCCGCGGTAGGCCCAGAGATCGGACCCGCAGACGCATGAGCGCAGCACTCGGACAATGGCATCGGAGGGCTCCACCAATACAGGGTCGGGGACCTCCTCCACCGTCACCTTGCCGGCACCTCGGTAGATCGCAGCTTGCATCGCGAAACTCCTCAGGTTCGAACTGGTAGACGGCGGGGAACGTCCAGGATCCGTTCGACCGTGGCCGCCGCCGCCAGCAGCTGCCGGTCCGACCCTGCGGCCCCCACCAGCTGCAGGCCGATGGGGAGACCCTGGTCTGACCAGCCTCCAGGAAGCACCATGGCGGGGACCCCGATCACGTTGAATACGCTGGTGAACAATCCCTCATCGTGGCCCTCGGTGGTGTCCACCGGGGGCGTGGTGGCGGGGGCCAGAAAGGGGACTGCGGGGGTGAGCAGGAAATCCACCGCATCCAGCTCAGCCGACACCAACGGCAGCAGCCGCTCGCGCCGGGCCAGCGCCTGACGGTAGGCCTGCTCGTCAGCTTGAACAGCAGCTGTAAGCAGACGCAGAGTCTCTGGACCGAAGTGCGCGGGATCCTGGCGCACCCTGTCCCCGTGGATCCGGCCCGCCTCGAACAAGAAGATGTCGTCGAACAGCGACGCCAGTTCCCGGAGCTCACCGTGGGGTATCTCAAGCAAGTCACTGCCGGTCGCGGCAAGGGCCCCCAGTGCTTTTTGGAAGCTGGCCTCGACCTCGGACTGGACGCGGCCATCAGCCCAGCCTGGCCCCAGGTAGCCGATGCGAAACAGCTCGCGCGGAGGCGGTGCCGTGGGAGGGCA
>JAKAWF010000127.1 GCA_021817025.1 bacterium | reverse complement strand
TCGATGGCGATCGCGGGCCGTCCGGTCTCCGCAAACCTGAGCGCCAGCTCCTCGTAGAAGTGGTGCAGGCCGCGCACATCCGGCAGGATCACGATCCCGGCCCCGTTGGCCTCCTCTGGGAGTGCCCCGTAGGCGGAGAACCTGGTTCCATCGGCGCCGGCGAGGACCAGCAGATCACCGTCAGGGGCCCCGCCGCGGATCGGCGGGAACGGTGGAAGCGCATCATCAGCACAGCACATGCCCGCATTCTGACACGCGAGCCGGCGCGGGACCGGCCGCCTGCCTACGGGCCATCAGTCGGGGAGACAAGCCATGTCCATGACCAACTACCAGGAGGTCCTGACCGACCTCAGCCAGCCGGTGGCCGACCTGCGGCAGGCGATTCCCGAGGTCTGGTCAGCGTACGCCGCCATCCACCGGGCGGCCCTGGCCGAAGGTGAGCTCTCGGCCAAGCACAAGGAGCTGATCGCGCTGGCCATCTCGATCGTGAAGCGCTGTGACGGCTGCATCGCCGCCCACGCCCGGGGCGCCGCGCGGCGCGGGGCGACGGCCCAGGAGGTGGCAGAGATGATCGGGCTGACGGTGTTGCTCGACGGGGGCCCGGCCACGGTCTACGGGCCACGGGCGTGGCAGGCGTATCAGCAGTTCGCCAGCAAGAGCTCACCGCCCACAGTGGGGGCCTGACCGGCCGGCCCGGCCCTACCGCCGGTAGTCGGCGACGTAAGCCGGTACGCTCAACCCATGCCCCAGATCATCGGCGGGGACGGGTCGGCCAGCCGCCAGCTGGACGGGGATCACCCCAGCCCAGGCGGGCAGTTCGGCGTCCTGGGAAGGGTCCCCCGGCCCGCCCGCGCGCAGCTTGCACGACGCTTCCTCGATGGGCAGGCGCAGGACCATGGTGGCTTTGAGTTCTTTGGTGGAGGTCGGCCGGATGTCGTTCCAACGTCCGGGCACGACGTGCTCGACCAGGGCCCTGAACGCGGCCATCTTCTCTGGCATCGCGGTCACGAGCTCAGGCTGGCCGACCAGCATCACCGAGCGGTAATTCATGGAGTGGTGGAAGGCGGAGCGGGCCAGCACCAGCCCATCCAGCAGGGTCACCGTGACGCAGACCTCGGCTCCCGATCCCGCCGTCTTCAGCATCCTGGAGACCGGTGAGCCGTGCACGTACAGGAAGTCGCCCTCGCGGGCATACATGGTCGGCACCACCCACGGCACCCCGTCAACCACGAACCCGATGTGGCAGATGAGAGCCTCGTCCAGGATGCGGTCGATCGTCGAGCGGTCGTAGGCGGCCCGCTCCGGGTGGCGGCGCACTCTCGTCCTGGGCGTGGCTGGCCGCTGGGCCTTCATGGCACGCATCGTAGCCCAAGCCGTCGGATCGAAGGCTCGCCAACCATGCCGCGGTAGTCCGCGGCACTCCCACGCTCCGCGGGGCGGGCGGCCGGGCCGCGCCCGCGGGCGCGGTCACGGGGCAGACCTCCAAGGCCGGCAAGTACCGGCCGGGACCCGGGTGAGTCCCGCCCCAGGCACGTCCTTGACCGCTCGAATCAGCTCGCCGACGGCCGAACGGATCACGGTGTCCCCGCGGCTCGCCGAGGTTCGGGCGGAGGGCAGGTGGACGAGGTAGTCTGGAGCCATGGAGTTGGGCCGCTTCGGAGTTTGGACGTCCGCCCTGGATCGTCAGCCGGCCGCGGTCGTGCGGGATGCGGTCACCCGGCTCGAGCGACTCGGCTTCGGGACCCTGTGGGTGGGGGAGAGCTACCGCCGCGAGATCTTCGCCAATGCCTCGCTGCTCCTGGGGGCCTCGGACCGGATGGTGGTGGGGTCCGGCATCGCCAGCATCTGGGCCCGAGACGCGCAGGCGATGAGGGCCGGGCAGCTCACCCTCGACGAGGCCTACCAGGGACGCTTCCTGCTCGGGCTGGGCGTCAGCCACGTGCCGTTGGTCAACCCGCGCGGCCATGCCTACGATCGTCCGTACTCGGCGATGCGAGCCTATCTGGACGCTATGGATCAGGCTCAGTACGACGCGCCGATGCCCACCGATCGACCGCTGCGGGTGCTGGCCGCGCTCGGGCCCCGCATGCTCGAACTGGCGGCGGCCAGGGCGGATGGGGCCCACCCTTACTTCGTGCCGGTGGAGCACACCGAGCAGGCCCGAGCCGTTCTGGGCGGTGACAAATTCCTCTGCCCGGAGCAGGCGGTGGTGCTGGAGTCGGACTCGGAGGTGGCGCGCGCCACCGCGCGCCGCCATACCGGTTCCTACCTGCGGCTGCCCAACTACCGTCACAACTTGGAGCGCCTGGGCTTCAAGTCGGAGGATTTCGAAGAGGGGGGCAGTGATCGCCTGGTCGACGCGCTGGTGGGCTGGGGCGACACCGGCCGCGTGGCCACCAGGGTTCGGGAGCATCTGGAGGCCGGGGCTGACCATGTGGCCATCCAGGTGATCGTCCCCGACCCGGCGCAGGTGCCGACGGCAGAGTGGGCGGCGCTGGCTGCGGAGTTGGGCTTGGTGGCTCCGGAGCGCTTCGAGCCGTCCGACCGGGGTGGTGGGGCTGGGCGGTAGCCCTGAGTGCGGGCCGGCGGCCGCTGGGTGATGCTGGCGGGTGGTTGCCCGTTCATCAAGAGAGCGGTGCTTTGGTCTCCAGCCGTCGGAAGATGGGCCGCGAGCGGGGGTTGCCGGCAGGCCCTTACGGCGGTTGGAGAACTACAAAGAGAGGTCGTCGTAGACCGAGCCACGACTGCGGCGGTGCCGGTGGCCCTCGTCGGGATGCACCATCTCCGCCACGCGCTGGGGCCTGGTCCCGACGCCGGGTCGACGCCAGGTGGGAGACTGGCGCGAGCTCGACGTTCTGGGCGCTCGCCCGGGCGGGCGGGTGGGCCGCGTGGAGGGGCGGGGACGCCCAGCTCGCGGCTGCCGCGGAGACGGGGTGAGGAAGCGCAGGAACCCCAGGCCTCCTCGCTTGAGCAGGACTGGGGCCCGGGCCCTGACCCGGGCGAAGCTCCAGCGTAGCCCGCGCCCTAAGGTGTCCTCGTAAACGGCCAGGAAGAGCAGCCCTGCGATGACCAGCGCCACCACCGCCCACTCCAGTACTCCGGCGCGTTCCTTGCCCTGGATGGCAGCCAGTCGGCGCGCGCTCCGGGCTCTTGCCTGGGCTGCCTGATAGGCCAGCTCCTGGGCCCGGATCCTGGTGATCTGAGGTGCGAAGGCCAGGATCCCGTTGCTGATCCCCTGTGCGAGCGCCTGTCGGAACGCCGGCTCTGCGAGCAACGTCGAGTCCAGCTTGTTGCTCATGAAACCAGACTCGATGGTGACCGTTGGCATCGGCGCATGCACCCACAGCTGGGGCAGCGGTTGGACGCCTCGGTTGCCCATTCCGTAGGGAGCGATGGAGCGGCCCAGGCCCGCGTCGATGGCGTTGGCAAACGGCACGTCGAAGTTGTGTGGGGTGAAAACGGTCACGCCCTCCAGCGAGGCTGTAGTCCAGTCATTGACCCACAGGCTGACGAAGACATTGGCGTGGTTGCTGTCCGCCACCGCCTCGGCCTGAGGAATGCTGACGAAGACGTCCTGGGTCCGGCTCATGACCACTTTGACCCCATCCGCCTCCAGCAGTTGCCGCAGGTCGAGGGCCACGCTGAGGGTCACGTTCTTCTCTTCCAGGCCGTTGTAGGGAGAGATCGCGCCGGGGTCATAGCCGCCGTGGCCAGGGTCAATGGCAACCACATACGGCTTGGGAGCACTCAGCGGGGCCGGGCTGGTCTGGGCGTGCGAGGCCGCAAGTACCGTCCCGGGAACGAGAACGGCGAAAAAGCCGATCCCGAGGGCCAGGGCGACAATGTGGAGAAGATGAATTGGCCCGTGGCGCATGGCGCTGGGGTGAGTATAGACGCTGGCCGTACTTCCGCCAAGGTCCCAGTCCTCGACGGGAGGGCCCAACAGGTCAGCCGACGCGATGGGCGATGAGATGCCCGAGGCGGTGCGCAACGGTCGACTCGCTGGCAAGGCCCGGAGCCCTGGGCACTGGATCAGCATCTAGGCCGACCTGATCCACTTCAAGCGGGGTCTCCTGGAGCGGGTCAGGCGCGACCTGCTCAAGCTGGCGCCGGTTGCCCGGCAGGCCGCCTCGGAGGAGCTCACGATCATCGAGGTCCAGATGCGGGGGTACTATGTCCGACTCGACCGGTGGTACCGGCGATTGTGGCAACTCCACCGTCTGTGGTTGGATCCGGAGACCCGACTGGTCCATCACCGGGGGCGAGAGCTGACTCTCATCAACCGCGAGTTCCAACTACTCGGGTTTCTCCTCGACCACCCGGATCGCTTCTTCACGGCGGACCGGATCACGGGGCGGGCCCGGGATGACTCAGGGCTGAGTCACGAGGAAGTCCGCAATTACGGGCTCAGGGTGCGGAAGGTGCTGGCAGAACTCGAGGTGCCGTGCGATCTGGTCAATCGTCCGCGCCTGGGCTACTCCCTCATTTTCCGGTCGGACGAGCAGGCCTGACGAAAACCGCCTGGGCCCGGGAGTCCGACGGTTGGGGCCCGGCGCGGGTGCTTGGGTCAGAACCGGTCGCTGCCCACCAGCCGACTGGGGGGAGCGGGCGCATTCCCGTCTGGGCACGGAACCGTGAGCGCGGGGTCGCCCCGGCGGCGGGGTAGCATGGGCGCAGTGAAGGGGATCCGATACCGGGTCGTCGACTGTGCGCCTGGACCAGTTCCACCGGGGCGAGCGCAGGAGCGATGAGCGGGTCGGAGATCTCGGCTTGGTTTCTCGGCCCTTCCGAGCGAGGGAATCCGGACACCCATCTCGACGACCTGGCAGTCCCGGGGACCGCCTGGACCCAGGGCAACCACGTGAGGCCGCTTATCCACGGCGCCACCTACTACCAGAGACTGGTGGACGAGCTGTCGGTCCTGGCAGCGGGCGACTCCGTCCACTTCGCCGATTGGCGGGGCGACCGTGACGAACTGCTGCGAGCCGGAGGGCCGACCGTCGGAGACCTCCTGGCCTCCTCAGCCCAGAGGGGGGTGGACGTCCGAGGCCTGATCTGGCGTTCTCACCCCGAGATGTTCTCGTTCAGCGAGGGGTCGAACCGCCGCTTGGAGGCGGCCATCAATCGCCACGGCGGGGAGGTCCTGCTGGATCAGCGGGTGCTGCCCTTCGGTTCGCACCACCAGAAGTTGCTGATAGTCCATCGCTCCCGCCCTGCTCGCCACGACGTTGCCTTCGTGGGCGGCATCGACCTCTGCCATGGCCGCCGGGATGACAGCCATCACCGCGGCGACTCCCAGGCGCAGCCGATGGACCGCCGGTACGGTCCCCACCCTCCTTGGCACGACATCCAGTTGGAGATCCAGGGGCCCGCGGTCGCTCAACTGGAGCTCTGTTTTCGGGAGCGGTGGGAAGACCCGGCTCCGCTCGATGACCGCAACCCCTGGCGGGCTCTCCTCTCGCATCTTTCCGGCGAGCCGAGGCGACCGACGCCATTCGGCGGCCCGATCACTGTGCCGCCAGCGGTCGGAGCCCACCACGTGCAGGTGTTGCGCACCTATCCGCAGCGCCCGCGGCCCTACCCCTTCGCTCGGGGCGGCGAACGGAGTGTGGCCCGAGCCCTGGTGAAGGCGATCCGGCGCGCCCGCTCGCTCATCTACATCGAGGACCAATACCTGTGGTCGGCCGAGGTGGCGAAGGTCCTGGCCACCCAATTGCGCGAACATCCCGAGCTACGGCTGATCGCCGTCCTGCCCCGATATCCCGACGCCGATGGCGTCCTCTCGGGACCACCCAACCGGATCGGGCAGGTGACTGCGTCAGCCCTGCTGCGGCGTGCCGGGGGCGACCGGGTCGGCATCTTCGACATCGAAAACGAGTGGAGCGGGCCGATCTACATCCACGCCAAGGTCTGCATCATTGACGACACGTGGGCGATGGTCGGATCCGACAACTTCAACCTCCGCTCTTGGACCCACGACTCCGAGCTCTCCTGCGCGGTGCTCGACTCAACGCTTGATCTCAGGCCGCCGCGAGACCCGGGGGGCCTCGGCGACGGCGCTCGCGTGCTTGCTCGGTCGCTCCGGCTCGCCCTTTGGGCCGAGCACCTGGGGCGGGTTCCCGACGACCGTTCCATGCTCGACCCAACCGAATCGCTGGCGCTCTGGCGCGACGCTGCGGCGCGGTTGGCAACCTGGCACCGGGGCGGCCGACCGGGGCCACACCCCGGCTGCCGGGTCCTGGAACACCAACCCGTCCCAGTGGCCGGCGATGAACGGTGGTGGGTTCATCCGCTATATCGCACAATCTACGACCCAGATGGGCGCCGACGGCCGGATCGACTCCGCGGGCGCTTCTGAGTGGCACCGAGCCACTGACTGTCGAATCGCGGCGGCTGCCAGCAGACCAATATCGTCTCCGCCGCGCGTCCCGCCCGGCAACCCCGGTCCGCTGCGGCCTCACCGACCCTACAAGTTCCGAACTCACTGTGGTGACACGGCCAGCCGAACTTTATGTCACTTCCGCCGACCGCTGTCAAAGTCGGGCTGAGCCACGTCGCCCGGCGCCGCCGCGCTTGGCGAGGAAGGCCCCGCCCACCACAATGGTGGACGGGGCTTTCTGAGCTCTCTTCGAGTTCATGGGTGTCAGTAAGGCGTCACTTTACTGACAAGTGCACGTCATCTTACTGACAGTTGGGCGGCACTTTACTGACAATTCGGCGTACCGCCGAAGGTGACAGGCTTATGTCACTTTCCATCGAGGGGTTTACGACTTTTCAAAGGGCGCTTGAAGTGGGCGATTCCTGCGAGGCACCAGGGCATCTTTACACGCCACTTTCGGGATTTTACACTTCTTGATCTCAGGTGGCCTGAACGGTGAAGTCAAGCTGGGACTCGGGGCTCTGATTGGTGATCTTGCCGACACCCACGGGTGGACATCGTCCTCCCAAAGCAATTGCCAGCTCCCACCACTGCCGACCGGCCGCGTCTCTGCCCGATCTCCGTCCCTGGGCGGCGTACCCGCTCCGGCCGCCGCCGGATTCGAGTCTCCACCTGACGATCGCCTCCAGCACACCTCGGAAAGCGCTCCAACCGGCTTCGGCGTGGTCAGAACCCCACTGCCCAGCCCGTTTGAGGCGACTCCGGTACGCCCATCCCACTGCGCCCCAGTCTTGACCCGGTGGTTGCCAGCGCTACCACCCCTCACCCTGCCAGCGACGCTACCGGCCCCCAGCGCACCCCTCTCAACACCTGATCGGTGGATTCAGGGCAAGCCGCACGCGGGAGCCAAGGAGAGCTTACCGACTCCGTCGGGAAGGACGCTGTTATGCTGCGACCCTCGTCGGGGTTGCCCCCGTGAGCCATATTTGGCTCGCGTGAGCCATCTTTGGCTCATGATCTGCTATAGTAGGTTGATGGACGTTCGCCAGCCTGCTACAGTGTTGATCTCAGAACTGGACGCTGCTATTCTTGGGGTCCTCATGAAGACAACCAAGCCCCTTTCTGGTCGCCAAGTCTCTCGGCTGGCCGAAGGACCGCAGCGTAGCACATCGCGAGCCCTGGAGCGGCTTACGTTACATGGCCTGGTATCGCGTGAAGATTCCGGCACGGCAGCTCTCTATAGCCTGAACCGAGAGCACGTCGCTTTTGGACTAGTGAAGGTACTCATGGACCTGCGTGGAAGCTTTATCCGTCGTATTGTCGCTGAGGTTAGCAACTGGGAGCTGGCTCCACTGCACGTATCCCTGTTCGGCTCAATGGCACGCAGGGACGGAGACACTACGAGCGACATCGATGTCTTGGTCGTACGTGACCGTCAATTACGAGTCGATAACCCGCAGTGGCAAAAGCAGATGTCTTCCCTGCGTCAACATGGCTTGGCTTGGAGCGGAAACCCCACCAATGTAGTCGAGATCGCGGAAGTCATGGTTCCCAAGTTTGTTCACCAACATCCGGAACTGGTCGAGAACATGCTCCGAGATAGCCTTGCCATCTTTGGGCTTCCCGCAGACGCCTTACTCCGTCGCAGTGGCTAGTCCAAGAACTCGTCTGGCTAGGCCTGGTGAAGACGAGGCGCTGCTCAAAAAGGCGAAGACCTTCTTGGAGGTGGCCAAGAGTATCCACTCAAGAGAGTCAGTTGAAGAACCGTATGTGGAGAGCGCCTGCGCCGTACTGTGTATCTTGGGTGGTATTGCGGCAAGCGATAGTGCATGCGCCAATGCACTCGGTAGAGTTTTCCGTGGCCAGGATCACCGCGAAGCATGTGGTCTATTAGCAGAAGTCACCGTACGAGGCACCAGTGGTCACAAGGCAGCTACTGCACTAGCAGAGTTGCTTGCCGTGAAAGACGAAGCTCAGTATGGTGTCCTCTACCTTTCGGGCGTGAGAATGAAGACGGTGTTCCGTCGCGTGAGTCTACTTATCGATTTTGCGGAGACTGTCCGGTCTTGAGCGCAGCTGCCGACCCCTTGTTTTGGATACGGCGCTTCCGAGAGACTGAGAAGCCACTGGTGTCCTCCGAAGGGGCAAGCGCGCGTCGTGTCACGGCGGGCGAACTCCGGCAAACGGTGTCGGATGCCTCGAAACAAAACATCATGGGCGATGGCTCGCTACCGCTGCTAGAACGCGTGTAGTGCCAGGAGTCCAGAAGACAGCAAAACGCCCGGAGATTTCTCTCCGGGTGTCTGCTTTGTGAAAGTCGCAAGCGTTTCGCGACTTATCC
>JAKAWF010000126.1 GCA_021817025.1 bacterium | reverse complement strand
CACCATGTACAAGAGCAACCTCTCCGGCCTGGTCCCCCAGGGGATCTTCAATGAGCTCTACCCGCAGCAGTACTCCCTGGGCAAGGGTTAGGCGTGGCAGAGGCCGAGGTAACGGTGGAGTCCTTACCCGGAGGGGGCTTCCGGGCGGTGTCTCCGCGCGGGGCCACCCTCTCCCTGGGGGCTGCGCCGGGCGAGGGTGGGGCAGCCGGATGGCAGCCCTTGGAGCTGCTGATGGCCGCGCTGGCGGGCTGCATGGCGATGGACGTGCAGACAATCCTCGAGCGGTCAAGGGCGCGGCCGAGGGCAGGTCGGATCTCCGTGCGGGCCACCGAGCGCTCCGACGACCTACCCGGGCGCCCCATCCTCGGGTTCGAGCTGACCCACGAATGGACCGCCGCGGGCGGGCCGGAAGCCGTCGAGCGGGCGATCCGGCTGGCGGCCGAGCGGTACTGCACGGTGCAGCTCACAGTCGAGCGCGGCCCGGAGGTTACCCACCGGGTCGCGTCGACCTCGGCTGGCTGACCATCCCCGCCGACCGCCACTCGCATCCCAGGTTCCCGGCCGGAACCGCCGGTCCGCTCCGGTCGCAGCGCTGCCGGCGGCGCAAGCGGGTCAGGGGCGCCACACCGAACAACTGAAAGGGCGGTAGCCGCGCCGCACAAGATCCGGGCGCGAACACCTCAGGCGGTCCACTCGGCGGGCAGCCGGCGGGCTCGACTGAACCGGAATCCGGGTACGCGCCACCTCTCATGGCGGCAGCGGAGATCGCAGTTGCCTCAGAAGGCCCAGGCCGGCCGCTGAGGGGTGCCCTCCGAAGCCGGCGGGAGGTTGGGTTGCTACAGCGTCCACGCCGATTGCCCCTGGATGAAGGGTTCGGGCGCGCTGCCCGGGGCCGGCTGGCAGCGCACCACCTGCTTACCGCGAGGATCCTGGAGCGGAACGGTGGCTGGGGTAGTACTGGCAGGGCCGGCGCGGCCGATCCCCCCTCCTTCCCGCCCTCCAGTTCTAGCGCCGAAACCTGGGATGCATCCAGGCTCACAGTCGGCTGTTGACACTCGGTGGATGGCTGTGCTTCCATTTGTAGTTGGATCGAGCCGGGGCGGTTGGCGCCGTGGGGTAGATCAGGAGTACGGCAGCCCCGGTAACCGGTGAGGGCTCCCCTTTGCAGTTTGGCGTCAACCTGAACAACCGCGAGCCCCTGATCGCCTCGGGGTACGGACTGGACGACCTGCTCAACCTCGGAAGCACGGCAGAGGAGTTAGGCTTCGACTCGATCTGGGTGGGGGACAGCCTCTTCTCCAAGCCCCGGTTCGAGCCGTTGGCGCTGATGGCCGCCCTCTCGCAGCGCACCTCCAGGGTCAAACTGGGCACCGCGTGCTTGGTGACCTCCACCCGAAACCCCCTCTACCTCGCCCTGGAGTGGGCCACAATGGACCGTCTCTCCCGGGGACGCTCGATTCTCGGGGCCTGCATGGGCAACCCCGAAGAGGGAGTCAAGCGGGAGTTCGAGGCTCTGGGGCTGGACTTTCAGGACCGGGCCACGATCTTCGACGAGGGGCTGGCGATCCTGCGCCAACTCTGGACCACCGGCAAGGTCAACCACTCCGGCAAGTACTACAACTACCAGGACATCTCCTTCTATTCCGGCACGGAGATGGCCCCCCTCACCCCGCTCCAGAGCCCTCCGCCGATGTGGGTGGTTTCCAACATCCGCCTCACCGGCCAGCTGGAACCCAGCGTGGCCGAGCGCCGTATGAAGCGCGCCTGCGAGCGGATCATCCGGCACGGGGACGGATGGATGACCTGCTGCCGTGCGCAGCATCCCGAGGAGGTGGAGGAGCAGATCGCGACCCTGCGATCCACGGCCGCGGAGATGGGTCGCAGCCTCAGCGACTTCACGGTGTCCTACCAGGTGACCATGAACATCGGAGACTCCGCGGACTCGGCCCGCCAAGCCTTTGGGGAGTACATCTCCAGCTACTACCCCGAGCTGAGCAAGACGGTCGACCTGTCGAACTGGGGCCCAGTGGGAACTCCCGCGACCATCATCGACTGGTTCCGGCGGTTCCGGGCCGCCGGGGTTGAGCACTTCGTGTGCCGGTTCGGAGACCTAGACCAATTCGCCCAGGTGAACCGTTTCGCGGCCGAGATCCTGCCTGTTCTGCGGGCGGAGAGCTGACTTTCCCGGAGGAGGTGTAAAAGGTGGAGCGCGAGCCAGAACCCCGCAGCGAGGGCGCTATGCGCCAGTCGGCGGAGCTGATCGTCGACGTTTGCTTCGAGGTGAAGGAAGGTGACACGGTCACCATCATCACCGACAACCGGCGCAAGGAAGAGGCCGAGATGCTGGCCACGGTGGTGGCGGAGCGCGGCGGCTGGCCGGTGGTGGCCAACAACGACACGCAGGTTCGCCGCGGGCTCCAGGACACCCTCTTTCCCATGGCCCCGCCGCGCAATTTGCACACCGCCATGGTCAACTCCGACTCCATCATCATCGTCACCAACTTGGAGTGGGCCAATCGGTTCGCGCACGTGTCGGCGGTGCGCGAGGCGGTGGACCGCAACGCCCGCATCGGCTCGATCGAAGAGGGATTCGGCCGCTGGCCGATCTCGGTGGCGGACATCGAGCGGACCATGTCGAACGCCGACGCCGCCATCGCCCGGCTCACCGGGAAGAAGCGGGTCCGGGTCACCTCCCCGGCGGGCACGGACGTCGAGGTCAGCATCGAGTCCCGCCCAGCCCTGGCGGTGGTCCCGGTGAAGGACCGGGGCGCCATGATGGGCCCGGTTCCCCTCTGGGGCGAGGTGGCCTACGCGGCCGTCGAGGACCAGACGCAGGGCCGGATCGTCGTGGACGGCAACATGCTCGGGATCGGTGTGCCCGGACATGTCACCAATCCCATCACCTGGCAGGTCGAGGGGGGACAGTACCAGGCCATCGAGGGGAAGGAGGAGGCGGAGCGCCTGCGCTCGGTGATCGAGCAGGTTGAAGGCACCCGGGTGGTTGGGGAGTTCGCCTTCGGCACCAGCGACTTCGCTCCCCTAGGATCGCCCTCGGAGAAGGGCCGTAAGGGGACCGTCCACTTCGCCTTGGGCGACAATAAGAACTGCTACCCGGGCGGGCAGAACGTCAGCAAGCTGCACCTGGACGGCGTCTGCCTCAACGCCTCGATCGAGATCCTCGACACTGGCGACTACATCGTCAAGGACGGGGTCTGGCAGCTGTGACCCCGGCGCGGACGGTCGCCCTTGGAGACGTGGAGCCGATACCCCTTGCCGGGGGTAGCTGGTCGCGGCTCTTGATCCACGAGAAAACCGTGGATGGCACGCACACCACCCTGGGGTACTCCGTCTTCCGGGCGGGCTCCCGCACCGACGACCTCAGCCACGAGACCGATGAACTGGCCTATGTGGTCTCCGGGCACGGCAGCCTCCAACTGGACGACAAGACGCTGGCCGTGGGTGAGGGGGACGCCCTCTTTATCCCGGCGGGCGTCTGGCACACGGTAGCCGCCGGCGCCGCCGAGGACCTCACGATGGTCTTCACCTTCCCCTCGCCCGGATACCCGCCCACCGAGCGCCGGCCGGCCAGGCTATGAGCCAGTCGGACGGACTTGCGCTCGGCCTGGGCACGCCGGCCACGGCCGCCGAGGCCCGGGAGCAGGTGGCCACCGCCTGCCGGATCGTCGCCCGCTACGGGCATGAGGATCTGACCCTCGGCCATGTGAGCGTCCGCGGGCCGGAGCCCAACACTATCCACGTGAAGGGGAAGGGGAAGGCCCTCGGGGAGGTCACCCCCGACGACGTGATCGATGTCGACCTCACCGACCCCAACGGGCACATCGCCCTGGGTGCGCATCTCGAGACCGCCATGCATCTGGAGGCCTACCGCCTGCGCCCCGATATCGGTGCGGCCATCCACACCCACCCCATCTATGGGATCGCACTTGGCGCGACCGACGCTGACCTGCAGTTCGTCTCCCACGACGCTGTGCTGTTCCGGGAGGGGGTGGGGCGCTACACCGGGACCGGTTCCCTGGTGACCACCCCCGACGAGGGAAGGATGGTGGCAGAGGCCTTGGGGCCGCGCCGGGCCGCCCTCCTCTGCAATCACGGGATCTTGGTGGTGGGCGAGGATGTCCGCTGGGCAGTCCTCGCCGCCCTGACCCTGGAGCGGGCGATCCAGCTCCAGCTGGTAGCGGGGGGCCTGGGGAGGCTCGTGCCCATGGAGCCGGACGCGGTGGAGGCCCTCTATCCGATCAAGTACCCCGCGAACTTCGTGGACGAGTACTGGGCCGCCTGGTGCAGGGCCGTGGGGGCCGACACCTCCGAGGAGCGCCGATGACTCCCTTGGCCCTCACCGCCGTCGTCAACGGTCGCGAGGTCTCCTGCTCGGTTCCGCCGAATTTGCTGCTGGTCGACTTCCTGCGGGAGGAACTCGGGCTGACCGGCACCAAGCAGTCCTGCGAGGTCCAGGTGTGCGGCGCCTGCACGGTGCTGGTGGACGGCCGCCCGGTAAGTTCGTGCTGCTACCTGGCGGCCGACATCGACAACCGGCGGGTTCAGACCATCGAGGGACTGGTGGAGACCCCTTTCCACAGCCGCGTGGTGCAGGCCTTCGTCCGCCATGCTGCCGTGCAGTGCGGGTTCTGCACCCCCGGCATGCTCCTGACGGCCAAGGCGTTGGACGAGCGGAAGACCCCAGTCTCCCCAGACGACCTCCGAGTCGAGCTGGCGGGGAACCTCTGCCGCTGCACCGGCTACCAGTCGATCCTGGACGCGCTCCAAGAGGCTCTGGACCAGGACGTCCCCCTCTGATGGCCACGGTCACCACTGAACTCCACTCCTCCGGCGCCACCGCGGTCGGCCAAGAGGTGCCCCGCGCCGACGCGCGAGTGAAGCTGAGCGGGAAGGCCGAGTTCACCGGCGACATCCGGGTGCCGGGCATGCTCTACGGCGCGGTGCTGCGCAGCCCCCTGGCCCGGGCGCGCATCCGCTCCGTGGACGTGCAGGCAGCGCTGGCCCTAGAAGGGGTGGTGGCGACTCTCACCGGGTCGGACCTGATGGACATGGATCCGTACTACGGCCACGCCCTTAAGGACCGCCCGATCGTGGCCATCGATGAGGTGCGCTTCGTCGGGGAGCCGGTGGCGGTGGTGGCGGCCCAAAGTCTGGCCGTGGCCGAGGAGGCCATCAACCTCATCGACGTCGTCTACGGCCCGGAGTCCCCGGTGGCCTCGCTGGAGGCGGCCCTGGACCCCGACGCCGCCCTCGTCCATACCCAGAAGGCTCGGCCAGGCTTCGCCCACGGGCTCGGCCAGCTGCCCGACCCGGAGGGCAACGTCTGCTACCGCTACGGCTTCGCCAAGGGTGACGTTGGCAGCGACTTTGCTGGGGCCTCCGTGGTCGTCGAGGGTGAGTACCGCTTCCCTGCCGTCTACCAGTACGCCCTGGAGACGCACTCTGTCGTGGCCGACTACCGGGGCGACGAGGCCACCATCTGGGCGTCGTGCCAGCACCCCTTCCTGGTCCGCCAGGAGATCGCCGACCTCTTCGACCTGGACCTCGACCGCGTGAGGATCATCGTCCCCTTCCTGGGAGGGGGCTTTGGGAGCAAGTCCTACACCAAGATGGAGCCGATCGCGGTGGCCATCTCCCGCAAGGCGGGCAGGCCGGTCAGGGTGGTCAACCGGGTGGACGAGTCGATGGTCACTACCCGCCGCCACAACATGGTTTGCCGGATGCGGACGGCGGCCTCGGCAGAGGGCGACCTGATCGCCCGCGAGGCTGACTTCTGGATGGACACCGGGGCCTACGCGGACAACGGTCCCCGGGTGACCGCCACGGCCGGGGACGCCGCCCCCGGACCGTACCGTTGGCGGTCCGTCCGCGTCGACGGTCGCTGCGTGTACACCAACACCGCTCCCGCGGGCTCGTATAGGGCCTTCGGGGCCATCCACCTCCAGTGGATCGGCGAGCTGCAGGTCGACGAGATCGCCCGCCGTCTCAAGGTCGACCCTCTGGAATTCCGCTGCCACAACGTGCTGCCGGTCGGCGGGGAGGTGCGGTCGGGCGCTAAGCCTCTTGACGCCGAGCTCGCCGGGGACCTCCGGAAGGTGGCCGCCGCCATCGACTGGGGTCGGCCGCGAGGCGAGGGCCGCGGCGTCGGGCTCTCGGTGGGGTTGCTGGCCGCCGGAGCACACCCAGTCTCCATGGCCACAGTCCGCCTGGGGGCGGACGCCGGCGCCACCGTCCTGGTCGGCACGACCGAACTGGGCCAGGGTGCGCGGACCGTGATGGCTCAGATTGCGGCGGAGGTGCTGGCACTCCCCCCGGAGCAGGTGGTGGTGCGCGGCACCGATACCCAGTACACCCCGTATGACCGGTCCACTGGGGCCAGCCGGTCGACCACGGTGGCCGGGAAGGCGGTGGAGCTCGCCGCCCGCGACGTGCTCGCGGCGCTCCGGGAGACCGCTGCGGCGAGGCTGGAGGCTCCGCTCGACCGGCTGACGGCGCGGGCCGGCGGAATCACCGACGGAGAGCGCTGGATCAGCCACCAGGAGCTCATCCGTGCGCGGTTCGGCTTCACCGGCGGAGAGTTGGTCGGTCAGGGACGGGTGCAGCCCTCCCGGGGCTCTGGATCGTATGCCGAGGGTCCAGTCTTCTGGGAGGTCTGCCTGGCCGCCGCCGAGGTGGAGGTCGATCCAGTCACTGGCATCGTCCGAGTCGTGCGCACGGCCAGCGTCGCCGACGTAGGCAGGGCCATCAACCCGCAGTTGATTCGCCGCCAGGACGAGGGGGCCACCCTGCAGGCGATCGGAAACGCCCTCTTCGAAGAGATGCGCTACGACCCCGAAGGGATGCTGCTGAACGACACCCTGCTGGACTACCGGGTGCCCTCGACCCTCGACGTACCCGAGAAGATGACTTGTGTCATCGTCGAGAACGGAGACGGCCCCGGGCCGTTCGGAGCCAAGGGTTGCGGCGAGGGCGCCTTCGCCGGGGTGACGGCCGCTATCGCCACTGCGGTGGCTGCCGCCGGCGTCCCCATGACGGAGCTGCCCATGACCCCCGAGCGGGTCTGGAGGCGGCTGCAGGGCGCGGGGCAGGCCGCCCGGGACGGAGGCCCATCGTGAAACTGCCTCAATTCGACCTCCACCGCCCGACCTCGGTGGAGTCGGCGTCCCGGCTGCTGACGGAGCTGGGCGACGAAGGGGCCGCCTTCTCCGGGGGGACCGAGCTCTTCCTGGCGATGAAGATGGGCCTGGTCAAGAGCCAGCACCTGGTGGACCTGAAGGGGATACCGGAACTCCACGGCATCGAGCTCCGCCCGGGAGGGATCTGGATTGGCTCCGGCGTCACCCACAGAGAGATCGAGGCCTCCCCGGACGTCCGGGCGGCCCTCCCCCAGCTGGCCGCCATGGTTTCCCAGATCGCCAACGTGAGGGTTCGTTCCGTGGGGACGATCGGGGGCAACCTCTGCTTTGCCGACCCCAACTCCGATCCGGCCACCTTCCTCTCCGCGGTCGGCGCCCGGCTGCGCGCCCGCGTGGGCGGCGAGCCGAGGGACATCGCCCCCGAGGAGTTCACGGTCGGCCCCTATCAGACGATCCTGGAGCCCGGCGACCTCCTGCTCGGCGTGTGGATACCGGCGCCCCCGCGAGGGGCCAACGTCGTCCACCTCCGGATGAAAATCCACGAGCGACCCAGCGTCACCGTGGCCGCCATGGTGGAGGCTGGGCACGGTGAGGTGGTGGCCGCCCGGCTGGCGGTGGGCTCCGTCGGCCCCAAGGTTCTCCAGGTGGAGCTGGATGAGGAGCTGCGGGGTCTCAGTGGCAACGCCTTCTCGTCCCGCGTGCGGTCGCTGGTGGCGCTGCTGGCGGGGAGCATCCCGCTGCTGCCGGAGCGGCCGGAGTCACCCGACTACCAGCGGCACCTGGTGCGAGTGCTGGGCACCCGGGCGTTGGAGGCCAGTTTGGCGGGCGCCACGTCGTGAGCTGCCCACGAGGCGCGGAGTGTGGTGGAGGTGAGGCATGAGCGCAAACGGCGGTGAGACCCGGGTCTATCTGCTCGACGGGGGCACTCTGGTGATCGACGGCTACCATCTGTACTGGAACCTTGGACCCGGCGGGGAGGTCCGCTTCCCCTGCTACAGCGTGCTTGTCGATCACCCGAAGGGGAAGTTCCTCTTCGACACCGGGTACGACCTGGACCACGTGCTCAAGGTGCTGCCGTTCGAGAAGCCGGAGCAGACCGCGGCGCAGACCATCCCGGCGCAGCTGAAGCTGATCGGCATCGAACCCGGGGAGGTCACTCACGTGATCAACTCCCACTACCACTTCGATCACGTGGGGGGCAACCGCCTCCTCCCCAACGCCACCACCATCGCCCACGAGCGGGAGCTCAACCAGCTGCACCACCACGAGCCCTTCGAGCGCCTCGGGTACTCGGACTCCAGCTTCGACGCGGTCGGCCGCCACTACGAGCTCGTCAACGGGCCCACCGAGTTGGCCCCCGGGGTCGAATTGATCGAGACCCCGGGGCACACGGCGGGCCATATGAGCCTCCTGGTCCGGCTGGCCGGTCGCCGCCCGATGCTCTTCACCGGCGACGCCGCCTACACCACCAAGAGCCTGGAGATGGAGGTGATCGCGGGCTTCCACCTGGACCCCCGCGCCAGCGTGGCGTCGATCCGGCACCTCAAGAAGGTCGCGGAGGACAACGAGGCCGAGCTCTTCTGCTCCCACGACGCCGA
>JAKAWF010000125.1 GCA_021817025.1 bacterium | reverse complement strand
AGCGCCGGCTGCTCTGGGTCTACTTCGTGGGCCCGCCCCTGGGCGCCGTCGTGGCCGCCGGGCTCTTCCTCCTGGTCGGCGGCCGGCGCCGCCCCCTGACCGCCAAGCTCTTCCACGACGCTCGCTTCCACAGCGTGCTCGCCACCAGGCTCCCCAGCCGCCGGCGCTGACCGTTGCCGCCGCCGCCCGGCCACCAACCCCCGGCGGTGGCGGCGGCGAAGCCGCGTCCGGCGCCCACCCAAGAGCCCGACGAGCGCGCTACGGCAATGTTGCAGCGGTGTCATCACCGCCGCGGCTCCCACCGCCCATGCTGAGAAGCATGGCTGCCAACCGCGTCCGGCCGGGATCCGGTCCGGTCGGGGCCCTGCTGCCGGGACTGACGCCGCCGCGGCACGGCCGCAGCTCCTCCCAGGAGACCACGGACTCCATCATCGGCAAGGTGCTGGAGTCCGCCCGCACGCACCTGGAGATGGACGTCGCGTTCGTGGGCGAGTTCAGGGACGGGCAAGAGGTCTTCCGGGCGATAGCTGGCGACGGGAGGTCATTCGGCCTGAATGACGAGACAGCTGTTCCGCTCCCCAGCACCTACTGCCAGGCCCTGGTCGACGGACGCATCGGCAACGTGGTCCCGGACGCCGCCGCTGACCCTGTCGCAGCCGGCCTGGAGGTCACCACCACCGCCCGGATCGGCAGCTACGTGGGGGTCCCACTGCACCTGCCGGACGGTCGTCTCTACGGAACCCTCTGTGGTGTCGGCCACGGCGCGGACCCAAGCCTTGGGCCCCGGGACGCCCGCTTGATGAAGTTCCTGGCGACCATCGTGGAAGTCGAACTGGGCCGCGAGGACGAAGACTCCTCACGCCGGCAGGCGCTCCTTGCCGAAGTGCGTCCACTCCTGAGCGGGCACGGGCTGAAGGTGGTCTTCCAGCCGATCGTGGAGCTGGCCAGCGGCGCCACGGTCGGCTTCGAAGCGCTGTCGCGCTTCTCCCTGGCCCCGGCTCGACCCCCGGACGCCTGGTTCGCCACCGCCACCGAGGTCGGCCTTGGCCTAGAGCTGGAGATGACCGCCGTGGAGATGGCGCTGCGCTCCCTCGGGCAGCTGCCGACCAACTGCTACCTCAGCCTCAACGTCTCTGCCGAGACCGCCTGCTCGGATGCCCTGGGCGCGGCCCTGGCCGGAGTCGACCGGGCCAGGGTGGTGCTGGAGATCACCGAGCACGCGGCGGTCGCCAACTACCAGGGCCTCAACACCGCGCTGGCGCCACTTCGCTCCCAGGGGGTCCGCCTGGCAGTGGACGATGCCGGGGCTGGCGTGGCCAGCCTTCATCACATCCTGGAGCTGGCCCCTGAGGTGATCAAGCTGGACATCAGCCTGACCCGAGGCATCAACGACAGCCCACCCCGGGCCGCTCTGGCCACGGCCTTGCTCAGTTTCGGCGCGGCCACTGGAGCAGCCATCCTCGCCGAGGGCATCGAGACCCCGGCCGAGTTCAACACCCTGCTGCGCCTGGGCGTGGCGTACGGCCAGGGCTACCTCCTGGGCCGTCCGGGCTCCCTCCCGGCCCCGGCCAAGAGGAGGGCGGCCGCCCCCGACACGGCCCGTCGCCAACCGCACCCCGCCGGCCCCCCTCCCCGGTTCACGGTGCCGTGAACCCCCGCTGAATTCGCCGGCTCGAGGGGCGACCGCGCCGGCCCCCCTCCCCGGTTCACGGTGCCGTGAACCCCCGCTGAATTCGCCGGCTCGAGGGGCGACCGCACCGGGCCATCGCCCCCGCCCCCGGCGAGCGCCGGCGGGCGAAGGCCTCGACTCCATCACCAGCGCCGCCCACGTCGACCGGTTCCGCCTCTGCAGCTGAGCAGCCGCCCCTGGGGATCCCTGCCGGATCCCTGGGCTGCGGGTGGGGCATCCGCGCGTTTTCAGATGACAGACCTCGGCTGCCAGACCCCAAAGACCCGGCGCAGGCGGTCGCAGACCTCACCCAGGGTGGCCCCTGAGGCGAGCGCGTCCCGCATCGGGTAGAGCAGGTTGTCGGTGCCCTCTGCCGCCCGTTCCACCCGGTCCAGCTCCCGCTTCACGACCGACCCGGAGCGCTCGCGGCGGTGGCCCTCGAGCCGCTCCACCTGGCTGCGCTCCAGGTCGGGGTCGACCTTGAGGAGCGGGACTTCCACCGGCACCTGGTCCTGGAACCGATTGACGCCCACGATCACCCGCTCGCCCGCCTCCACCAGCTGCTGGTGGAGGTAGGCCGACTCCTGGATCCGCTCCTGGTAGAAGCCCTGCTCGATCGCGGCCACCGCCCCGCCCCGGCGGTCGACCTCCGCGATCAGCTCCCGGGCCGCCGCCGCCAGCCGCTGGGTGAGGTCCTCCACCAGATACGAGCCGCCCAGAGGGTCGGTAACCCGGGCCACCCCGGACTCGTAGGCCAGCAGCTGCTGGGTGCGCAGGGCGAGCGAGGCCGCCTGCTCGGAGGGCAGCGCCAGCGCCTCGTCGTAGGAGTTGGTGTGCAGCGACTGCGCGCCCCCCAGCACCGCCGCCAGCGCCTGCAGCGAGACCCGCACCACGTTGTTGAGCGGCTGCTGGGCGGTCAGAGTCGCCCCCGCCGTCTGAGCGTGGAAGCGCAGCTGCAAGCAGCGAGGCTCCCCGGCCCCGAAGCGCTCTCGCATCAGCTCCGCCCAGAGGGTCCGGGCCGCCCGGAACTTGGCGATCTCCTCGAAGAAGTCGTTGTCGACGTTGAAGAAGAAGCTCAGCCGGGGCGCGAACTCCTCCAGCTTCAGCCCCGCCGCCAGGGCGGCCTCCACATAGGCCAGGCCGTTGCTGAGGGAGAAGGCAAGCTCCTGGGGCGCAGTGGCCCCCGCCTCGCGGATGTGGTAGCCGGAGATCGAGATCGGGTTCCAGCGGGGCAGGTGCGAATGGCAATAGGCGAAGGTGTCGGTGACCAGCCGCATGCTCGGCCGGGGCGGGAAGATGTAGGTGCCCCGGGCGGCGTACTCCTTCAGGATGTCGTTCTGGATGGTGCCCCCCAGCTCGGAGGCGGCCACCCCGGCGCCCTCGGCCGCGAGCTGGTAAAGCAACAGGAGGATGCTGGCGGGGGCGTTGATGGTCATCGAGGTCGTGACCCGGCCCAGGGCCAGCTCCCGCAGCAGGGTCCGCATGTCGTCGAGGTGGTCGATGGCGACTCCCACCCGGCCCACCTCGCCCCTGGCGATCTCCGCATCGGAGTCATAGCCCATCTGGGTGGGCAGGTCGAAGGCCACGGAGAGCCCGGTCTGGCCCCGTGCCAGGAGGTAGCGGAAGCGCTCGTTGGTGGACTCCGCCGACCCGAATCCCGCGTACTGGCGCATGGTCCACAGCCGCCCCCGGTAGCCCTCGGGACGCAGCCCCCTGGTGTAGGGAGGCTCCCCCGGCAGGGCCGGCTCGGGACCCTCCGGGCGGCTCTGGTAGAAGGGCTCCAGCGGCAGCTCGGACTCGGTCCGATCCGGCAGCGGCAGGCCGGCCTCGACCGTCACGGCGCGCTCGGTTCGACCTGGCAGAGCTCGGTCAGCACGCCCCGAGCCGACTTGGGATGGATGAAGGCCACCAGGCGTCCCCGGGACCCCGGCCGCGGCCGCTGGTCGATCAGCTCCGCCCCCAGGGCCAGCCACCGCGCGAGCTCCGCCTCGATGTCGGAGACCTGGTAGGCGAGGTGGTGGAGGCCCTCGCCCCGGCGCTCCAGGAAGCGCGCCACGGTGGAGTCGGGGCGGGTGCTTCCCAGCAGCTCCACCGAACTCGAGCCGAGCTCGAAGAAGACCGCCTCGACCCCGTCCGAGGGGACTCGTTCCGGCGGCTCGGACTTGACCCCGAGGCGCCGTTCGAAGTCCGCCACGGCGGTGGCCAGGTCGGCCACCGCGATCCCCACATGGTCGATCCGCAAGGGCCGCTCCGCAGTGACCACGGTAGGGATTATGACGGCCCGGGAGCCGGCTCCCGCGGCGCTGGCCTAAGCGTTGACCGGAGCAACCGCGACGGGCTCGAAGTCCAGTCCCATCGACTGCGCCACCAGCACCGCGATGTCGGCGCTGCCGAGCTCGCCCTGGAGCTCCTGGGAGCTGATTCCCTCCTGGAACATGGTGGCGCAGAAGGGACAGGCGACCGCCGCCCGGGCGGCCCCGGTCTCCCGGGCCTGACGGACCCGAACCCGGTTGATGCGCTGGCCCTTGGTCTCCTCCATGAAGAGACGGCCGCCGCCCGCCCCGCAGCACATGGCCTCGCTGCGGCTGCGCTTCATCTCCACCAGCTGGACCCCGGGGATCGCCTGGAGCAGCCGGCGGGGGGCCTCGTACTCCTGGTTCCAGCGGCCCAGGTAGCAGGGGTCGTGGTAGGTGAGCGTGCCCTCCCCAACCCCCTGCTTGAGCGTTATCCGGCCCTCCTCGAGCAGCCGGTCGAGGAGCTGGCTGTGGTGGATCACCTGGTAGTGACCGCCGAGGTCCGGGTACTCCCGAGCGAAGGTGTTGAGGCAGTGGGGGCAGCTGGCGATGATCTTGCGCACCCCCCGGCTCCGCAACTTCGCCACCACCTCGTTGGCCTTGGTCTGGAAGAGGTACTCGTTGCCGAGCCGCCGCGCCGGGTCGCCGTTGCAGGTCTCCTCCTGGCCCAGGACGGCGAAGCTGACCTGGGCGGCTTTGAGGATCGCCACCGTGGCCCGGGCGGTGGGCCAGTTGGACTCGTCGAAGGCGGTGGCACAGCCCACCCAGTACAGGTACTCGGCGTCCGGATGGTCGGCCAGCAGCGGCACCTCCAGCCCCTCGGCCCAGCGCATCCGGGAGTCCTGAGCCAGGGCGAACGGGTTCCCTCGCTGCTCCACCGACTCCAGGGCGCGCTGAGCCTCCTTGGGCATCCGCGACTCCTCCAGCACCAGCGCCCGGCGCATCTCCACGATGGTGGGCACGTGCTCGATCATGACCGGGCACTGCTCCACACAGGCCCCGCAGGTCGTGCAGGCCCAGAGGGTCTCCTCCAGCACGCTCCAGTCGACCAGGGTGCCGTCGGTGGGGGCCTCCCGGCCCGGCGGCTCCCCCCGCGACCAATAGCTGGGCGGAGGGGCCTCCCCACGGGCGTTGGCGTACCAGCCGTCGCGCACGTCGGTGATGAAGAGCTTGGGAGAGAGGGGCTTGCCGGTGTTGAAGGCGGGGCAGTGCACCTGGCAGCGGCCGCACTCGGTGCAGGTGGCCAGGTCCAGCTCCTGCTTCCAGCTCAGATGCTCAACCTTGGAGATCCCGAAATGGTCCGCGGCCTCGATGTCGAGCAGGGGCAGGTGCCGCCCGGCCGGCTCCAGCTCGCGAAAGAAGACGTTGGGCACCACGGTCAGGATGTGCAGGTGCTTGCTGCGGCCCAGATAGACGAGGAACCCCGCCACCAGCAGCAGGTGGGCCCATAGGAAGAGCTCGTGCCAGGCCCAGATCGCCTCCCCATGGAAGCCCCGGAAGAGCCCCGCCACCGCGTCCGAGACGGGGCGCAGGTTGACCACCTGGTCGGCGTGGGCGGCGATCTGAGTCCCGTAGATCCCGAGCTGGGTCAGTATCACCAGCGCGATCAGGAGCAGGATGATGGTGGCATCCCGCTGGTGGCTGCCTCGAAAGCGCTTGGGCCGCAGCCAGTAGCGGTTGAGCGCCGCCATCACCAGGCCGGTCAGGACCGCCGCCGCCAGCAGGTCCTGCAGGAAGGCGATCGGGCCCCACCAGTACTGTTCCTCCAGGTTCAGAGGCGGCACCAGCGCCTCCAGGACTGCCTGCAGGATCTCGATGTTGAGGATCACGAAGCCCCAGAAGATCAGGAAGTGGGCGACCCCGGAGAAGGGCCAGCGCAACAACCGCTTCTGACCCAGAACCAGCACCAGCACCCCCCTCCAGCGAGCTCCCTGACGGTCGCTCCTGGGCGCCGGCTGCGCCCGCCGCAGCGACTTCAAGAGGGGTCCGATCCGGTGCCAGAAGAGGCCGGCGGTGACCCCCGCCAGTAGCACCAGGGCGACGCTGTTGAGCCAGATCACGGGTGGTCGAAGCCGATCGCGAGAGCGAACAGCGCGATCGCCAACAGCAGGGTCACGCCCTCCACGACCCAGAACCACCGGGGCTCGTCGATCCAGAATGGACCCAGGCGCTGGCGGGCCCCCCCCACCGTCCGGTTGGGGTCGCCCCGGTCCGGGGCGCTGCCCTCAGCCGCGCTGCCTGTCACGCCGGTGATGGTAGTGGCTGCCGGCTCGCCAGGTCAGCGCCCGGACCACTCCGGCTTGCGCTTGGCCAGAAAGGCGGCGATGCCCTCGGCGGCGTCGGCGCTGCCAAAGGTCGTGTCGAACGCGGCCAGCTCCGCCTCCAGCCCTTCTCGAAGGGGACGGTCCAAACCCTCGCTGACGGCGCGCTTGATCGCGGCCACCGCCAGCGGCGCCTGAGACGCGAGCCGCTCGGCCAGCAGCTGGGCCTCGGCCGCCAGCCGCTCCGGCGGCACCACCCGGTTGACGAGCCCCAGCTCCAGAGCCCGCGCCGCATCCACCTGATCCCCGCCGAGGAGCAGCTCGAGGGCTCGCCCCCTCCCGATCAGCCGGGGCAGGCGCTGGGTCCCGCCCCAGCCCGGAATGATCCCCAGCAGGATCTCCGGCTGGCCGACCCGGGCCGAGCTGCTGGCGATCCTGAGATCGCAGGCCATGGCCAGCTCGAGCCCACCTCCCAGCGCGAAGCCGTTGACCGCGGCCACCAGCGGCAGCCGGGAACCCTCCATCTGGAGGGTGAGTCGCTGACCGTCCTCGATCTTCTGGCGCGTGAGATCGGATCCGTCACTGACGAACTCGCCGATGTCGGCGCCGGCCACGAAGAACCGGTCGCCCTGACCGGTGACCACCGCGGACCGCACCAGGCGGTCGCCCTCCAGCTCCTGCAGAGCCGCGCGCAACCCGTCCAGGACGTCGCGGTTGAGGGCGTTGGCGGGAGGGTGGTCGATGGTTATCCAACCGACCTCGGAGCGGCGCTCCAACCGAACCACATCAGACATGACCAGGCCTCCAACCACCGCTCACCGGCGTCCCTGTAGGGTAGCGCACCGTGGCTGACAGCGGGTAACAATGGTATGCTATCGTCGTGGCGCCAAGCCGACCAGAGATGCTCCGCCTCGCGGCTGCCGCACGGCGTCTGGGCATCCACCCCCTGACGCTGCGCCGATGGGCCGACACCGGCAGGATCGAAGTCGTGTGGGTCGGCAGGGAACGGCGCTTCCCGATCAGTGCCGTTGACGCCCTCCTGAGGGGCCCGGATCAGAGCGGGCCGGCGGACGAAAGTCGTGTGGCCGGCTATGTGCGGGTATCGGGCAGCACCGGCCAGGAGAGCTCCTTCGAGGCTCAGGAGGCCGAGTTGCGCGCTCGCTTCGGGACGCGTCTGGTCGCCATCCACAAGGACAGGGGGTCGGGGCTCAGGGAGAGCCGGCGGGGACTCGAACGGGTGCTCAAAGACGCCGAGGAGGGTCGCTTCGAAGTGCTGGCCGTGACCCACGCGGACCGCCTGGCGCGCTTCGGGACCACCTGGCTGGAACGGCTCCTCGCCCGCGACGGGGTCAAGATCGAGGTGCTCCACGAGAAGGGGGTGGGTGGGGACATGGCCGAGCTGCTGGAGGACTTCATGACGCTCGTGGCCACCTTCGCCGGGCGCAGGTACGGCATCCGCTCCGCCGAGGCCAAGCGCAGGCTGCTCGAGCAGGCGACCGAAGAGGCGGGGCGTGCACAAGCCTCGTGACGTGCTCGTCGGCGCCGCCACCTGCCGAGGCTACCGGGCGGCCGAAGCAGCGACTGGGGAGATCCTGCCGGTCGCTGAACTGGCGCAGCGGTCACGCTGGCTGATGGACCTGGTGGCGGACATGGCTGTCCGGATCCTGGACGAGCACTGGACCGAGGCGAACCTGGCCACGATCGCAGCCGGCACAGGTTCAGATGGGCGCGCGCTTCCCAGCAACGCCTACATGACCATGCGTCGCCTCGGCTGGACTGCCAACCCGGCGCCCGGCGTCCACCTCTCGGACCGGCTCCGCCGGATGGCGGAGGAACTGGCCGGGAGAGCACTCCGCCTGGCGCTGCACCGCCGAGCGGTACTCGATGCGATCATCGCCGCCTGGCCGGCGGATCCCGCCAAACGCACCACCGAGGAGTGGGACGCGCTCTGGGACGCGGCGCCCGAGGGGACATCCAGAGTCGAGGTGCGCAACCGCACCCGTCAGATGGCCGCCTATCTGGCAGAGCATCAAGGGTTGCCCGCGGGGCTCACCGAGATCGAGCCAGCGCCAGGAGTGGGCAGGACTGTCCCTCTCGCTGTCTGCGATCGCCAGCAGGTGACTCTGGAGCGTAGCTCGGCCGATACTGCCGAGCTACGCCTCCGCCTGCCGCTCGTCCAGCGGCCGGCGAGCCGTCAGGACTTCTCCGAGGTCCGGGTCACCTTCTCCCTCCCGCCGACAGTGCTGGCGGAAGCTGCCCTCTCCACTCCGAGCCTTCGGGTGAGGGGAGAGCGGGTTTGCCTGGACCTGCCCTGGAGCCTGGGTGGCCTGCCGGTGGCTGCTCGCGCCGGACACGGGCGTGCGATTGGCTTCGACTGGGGCGTATCACGTCTCTTGACCGGGGTGGTCGTGAAGCTGATGGTCGACCAGGGTCGCCAACGTGCCCTCACCGACGGGCGTCCGCTCTTCTTCGACCCGGCGGGGGTTGTGGCCAAGCACCATCGCCTGCGGGTGGAGCGCGAGCGGATCGCCGCGAAGACCA
>JAKAWF010000002.1:10181-44864 GCA_021817025.1 bacterium | reverse complement strand
GCCCGGCTCATCTCCATGACTCTTCCCGAGCGATGGGGACGGCTGTTCGTGGCGGTGAACTATGCGGTGCGGACCAAGGTCGTGAGTCCTTCCCGGGCTCCGGCGCGGCCGGGGTCGAGAGCCGGAGTCGATCTCGGCATGAGAGATCTCGCCACCGTCGCCGACACCCAGGGCGTTATCACGATCTTACCCAACCCTGCGCCACTGCGAGCCAGCCTGGCCGAGCGGCGCCGGACGGGGAAGCAGCTTGCCAGGTGCATCCCAGAATCTCGCGGTCATCGGGCGGCGAAAGCCAAGCTCGCCCGTCTCGACCGCAGGTGCGTGAACCTGCGCCTGGAGTCCCACCACCAGTTCACGCGTTGGCTGGTGGACACCTACAACGAAGTCGTGGTCGAAGATCTCGATCTCGCGGCCATGAAAGCCAGCCTGGGTAGACGGGCGTTCCGGCGCTCGGTCAGCGACACCGCATTGGGTCAGATCCGACCCATGCTCGCCTACAAGGTCGAGCGAGTCGGGTCGAAGCTCGGCGTCGCTGATCGCTGGTTTCCCTCCAGCCAGGTACACCACGGTTGCGGTTGCCGACTGGTCGCGAAGCACAAGCTCGACAAGATGCTGGTGTGTGCGGTCACCGGGGAACTGGTCGACCGGGACGTCAACGCGGCCCAAAACCTCCGCGACTGGCCGGATCATGCCAGTTGTGGCTCAGTTGGAGCCACGGCCCCGTTCGTTCTCGGGCCATCTCGGGATGGTACAGGCGACGGCTCGGATGCTCGGACGACCGGGCACCTGGGGAGTGGATGTAAGACCAGCGCTCCGGCGCGGGCGGTTCGCGGTGAGGCCAGAACCGAACCCAGCAATGGGGGAGGAACCCCGCGAGGGGTGCCACAGCCGTGGGCTTACTAAAGTTCACGCAGTGGCAACGGTAGCTGGCAGGTTGGCAGCGACGGGCCACAGGGCTCGGGCGACTACGCTGGTAGAGACTCAGCCCACAACCCTCAGTTTGGGTAGCCTTGATGCTCTGGTCGGAAGCGCCACGGACACAACCCAAGGACGCGGCGGGCCCGAGTAGCGGTTTTTCGGTTGATCAGTGAGCCTCCCAGAACTCCGTAGCGCGTCGAAGCGCACCTTTGGGACGGGGTGGCAAAGGATCTCCCTGTACCACGTCGGCCGTCATCGATCCCCTCTGGACTTGAGCGTCTCTGCAACTCTAAGGGACTCTAACGAAGCCGCGAAAGCTGACGCTTTCTCGGTCTCAAACCCTTACGGGTAGTGGAGATCGGCTACGGCGGGATGAACCCGCCTGCGCCTCCTGACCCATGCCGCTTGGCAGCGGCCGGTGATGGTGGCAGAGTTGGGCATGACGAAAACTATTGGGTGCGGCTCTTCTGGAGGGACGGGTTCTCGCGGTCCTTGAGGTGCCGGGGCCGCGAAAAGGGCTCCCAAGGGCTGGGGCTCTGCAGGTGCCGGGGTAGGGACTCACGCTGCACGGGGCTGACCGACGGTTGCCTTGAGGAGTACCGGGGCCCCACTGGCGTCGTGGATGGCGCCGCGGCCACCCTTCAGGCTGCCTCCGGAACTCGAAGGCCGTCCCTCCAGAAGAGCCACACCCTCTTCCTTTGGTGCATCTCCGAGAACTACTGCGCGCCCGAGACGGTGGACCGGTTGGGAGGGTCTCTGGGCTTCTGCCGGCGGCACCCGGGCCAGCTGGTGGGACTGGCCGAGCCCAGCGCTCTTGGCCACATCGTGGAACAGATCGGACGGGTGGCGCTGGGGGCGGTGGAGCGTGCCCAGCGTGCCCTCCCTGGGCGCTTGGCCCCGGCCGGGCTTGCCACCGGGCCGCGGCCCAGCCGAGCGTGCCTCGCCTGTCAGACCGAGAGGGACTCCGGTGGGCGCCGGGGGGCGACGCTCATGCGGGAACTCCCAGCGCCGGCGGTCCGGAGCGCCTTCGAGGCGGCCTCCCCGCTCTACCTGGAGCACCTGTTGTGGTCGTGGAGCGAGCTGGGCGAGGCGGTCCGGCCGGTTGCCCCGAGGATTGCGACGCTGCTCGCGACCGCGGGCCAGGACCGGGCCCAGACCCTGATCGTCCTCCGCGGCGTCGACCTGGCGGGTGAAGAGCGCGCCCAATCAGCCGAGCACCGGCCGGCTCCAGCGGGGCCTGCTCGCGGGTGGTCGGCGGGGCTCGCTGAGCTGGAGGCTGAGATCGAGGCCGGCGGCTGCCCGGCCTGCGCTCGGGCCGGGCGCGAGCAGGCGGCATACCTCAGCTGGCCATCTCACGAGGTGGAGCTGGCTCCCTGTCACCGCTGGGCGGCCGCCGCCGACCCGTGCCGGGGGCACAGCTGGGCGCTGCTGGGTGGGGTCGGCCCGGGGGCCGCGGAGCCGCTCCGGGAGGCGACGCGGAATCGGGCATCCGCCAAGCTGGGCAGGGCCCTGGCCGAGCGACTCCCCTCAGCCGCGCCAGCGCGCTGGGGTCGGAATCGCTCGGGGCGGGTTCCACCAGGACATCGCCGGGAGCGGGAGGGTCCCGCCTGCCGGGCCCACCAGACTGCGGAAGAGCGGATCTGCGACCTGCTCACGCCGGCCCTTGAGGAGTCGTGCGTCAATGCCCGCTGCGGTCGGTCCGCAGGCCCGTGCCTGCGCCGCCTGCTCGGGGCGGTGGGCCGCGCCCACAACCTGCGGCGGGCAGGCGTCCTGCTCCAGGCCGCCCGGGTGCGGTCGGCCGTCCCGCCACGGGAGCTGGCCGAGTCCCGCCGCCGCCGCGGATGGGACACGCGCCGGGAATCGGCGAGCCCTATCGACCAGAGTTGGCGGCGGGCGGTGCCGCGCCTGGGCGGGATCCCACGGTCAGTTCCGGATGGCGCCGACTCGTGACCAGTGGTGCTGGCTGGGTGTCGGCCAGGCCCCGTCTGCCGGCCCGCGCGTCGCCCTTGCCTCCCCCGGCGGAGGGTCACCGCAGCACCTCGCGCGGCTCCTGTGGCCGCAGCCAATGGTGACATCGGGTCGCCCGGGACCGCCCACGCCGCCGGCGGACCAGCGGCGTCGGGCGCCCAGAGGAACCGCCGCTCCAGGGCCGCAGTTCCAACTGTCCAGCGCCGAGGTGAGGCAGCTGAACTCGTTCCTGGACGGGGCGATCATGGACTCCGGCGTTCGCCACCATCTCTGGAAGGGCTGGGGACTGTGTGCGCGGCACGCCTGGGCGTACTCGGTGTTGGAGGTCGAGACTTTCGGCGGGCGTCCGTTCAGCACCGCCATCCTCTACGAGGATCTGCTTGACAGAGCTGTCCGCTCGCTGCGCCGCAGCCACCGCCTGCCCTGGCCGGTGGCGCTGTATCGCCTGCGCTCATCCGCGTCGTGCTTCACCTGCGACTACGTCCGGATCGCGGCCGCCACAGCTCCAGACGATCCCCTCGGCCACTTTCCCCGGGTGGGCCGGCTGTTGGCGGGTTCCCAGCCGATCTGGGAGCCCCTCGCCTGTCCCCGCTGCGCCCGGGGCCGGGGCCCGGTCTGCCGGCCCCACCTGCTGGCGGGAGGGAGTCCCGGCGAGCGCGCTCGGATGGAGGCCCATCTCGCCTCACTCAGCGGGCGGCTGCGCGTCTTCCTACGTTCCATGACCTGGCGCGGCCCGGTGGCGGAGGACCTGGAGCGGGTCGCCTGGATCGAGGCCCTGGGTTGGTTTCACGGCTGGGAGCCGGCGTTCCAGCTCGCCTCGCGACCCTGATCGCGCCGGTCGGTCCCTCGCGCCTGCTGGGCTCTTCCGCTCCCGGTCAGGGCAGTTGGCCGAAGCTGCGCTTGGCGCCCACGGGCAGATCCTGCCGGGCCGAGGCCACGCGCGCCCTGGCGTCCACCACGAAGGCGCCTTGGGGGGTGACGGTCACCGGGTTGCACTCGATCTCGGCCAGGGTGGGGTGGAGGTCCGCCAGCGCCGCCAACCGGCAGAGGACGTCCAGGACGGCGTCGATGTCGACCTTGGGGGCCCCCCGGAACCCGGTCAGCAGCGGATAGGTGGTGAGCTCCTCCAGCATCTCCCGAGCGTCGTGACGGCCGACCGGGGCCAGCCGGATGGAGGTGTCGTCGAGCAGCTCGACAGCGGTGCCGCCGGCCCCGCACGCGACGACCGTCCCGAACTGGGGGTCGCGCACGGCGCCGATCAGGAGCTCCACCCCGTGCTCCAGCTGAGGCTGGAGCAGGAATCCCTCCACCTCGTGCCCGCTGGCCCCCAGCCGGGACGCCATCTCCCGGGCGGCCCGGACAACCTGCTCTGGTCCGCGCAGACCCAGTCGCACCGCACCCAGTTCGGTCTTGTGGAGGATGGTCTTGCCCGTCGCCTTCAAGACAACCTGCGGGCCGAGCTCCGTGGCCAGGCGGCCGGCCTCCTCGGCGTCGGCCGCCTCCACGGTGGCGAGGACGGGAATCCCGTAGGCGCTCAGGATCGAATTGGTCTCGGCCGCCGTCAGCCAGTGCTCGCCCTGGCGCAGCCACCTGGACAGCTGGGCCGCCACCTGGAGCTGGTCCCCGTAGTCCTGGTCCGGTTCTTGGACCTCCGGCCGCTGCCGCCACGCGCTCAGCCGATAGGCGGCGGCGAGCGCCCGGGCGGGATTCTCCGGGAATGGGTACGACGGTACCTGGACGTCGCCGGAGCGCAGCTGGGCGGGCACCCCAGCGGTGGTCATGAAGACCGTCAGGAGGGGAATCGGACGTGGCAGCGAGCCCGCCGCGTCCCGGATGGCCTCAGCCACGTCCTCGGTCCTGGTCACCAGCGGCGGCGTGAAGATGACGATCAGGGAGTCCACCGCGGGGTCGAGCGCGACCACCTCGATCGTTCGTCGGTAGTCGGCCGCGCTGGCGCTGGCGATCATGTCGACGGGGTTGCCGGTGGCGGCTGTGGGCGGTAGGAACGCACGCAATGACCGCCTCGTCGCCTCGCTCAGCTCGACCACTTCCAGGGAGTTGGCCTCGCAGGCATCGGCGCAGAGGATCGCCGGCCCACCGGCGTTGGTGACGATCGCGACCCTGGACCCCTTGGGGAGGGGCTGGGTGGCCAGCAGCGAGAGCAGGTCGAACATGTCCGACAGAGTCTCGGTGCGCAGCACCCCGGTCTGGCGGAAGAGGGCGTTGACGGTGGAGTCGGAGGCGGCCGCCAGAGACGCGGTGTGAGAGGCTGCCGCCCTGGCCCCGGCCTTGCCGCGGCCGCTGCGGACGGCCACGATCGGCTTGTGGTGGGAGACCCGGGCGGCGATCTGGGCGAACTTGCGCGGGTTGCCGAAGGACTCCAGGTAGAGGGCGATCAGATCTGTCCGCGGGTCCCGGTCCCAATAGCTAAGCAGGTCGTTGCCGCTGATGTCAGCCTTGTTGCCGACCGAGATGAAGCTGCTGAGGCCCAGCCCCAGGCTGCGGGTGCTCTCGATGATCGCCAGCCCCAGGGCGCCGCTCTGGGAGAGGAAGCCGATCTTCCCCGGCCAGGGCAAGGTCGGGGCGAAGGTGGCGTTCATCCGCACCCCGTCGGCGGTGTTGATGGCGCCCATGCAGTTGGGCCCGACCAGCCGCATCCCCGACTCGCTGCAGATCCGGCTCAGCTCGGCCTGGCGCAGCCGCCCCTCAGGACCCTCCTCGGAGAAGCCCGCGGAGATCACGATCAGCGCCTTGACCCCCTTGTCCGCGCATTGGGCTGCCACCTCCAGGACCCGGGCGGCCGGCACGGAGACCACCGCCAGATCGACCGGTCCCGGGACAGCACCGATGGTCGGGTAGGCGGGCACCGACTGGACCACGGGGGCCGAGGGGTTGACCGGGTACACCGGCCCATTGAATTCCGCCATCAGCAGGTTGCGGAAGATCTCGCCGCCGATGGTTCCCCGCTCCCGGTTGGCCCCTATCACCGCGATCGAGTTGGGGCTCAAGATGGCGGTGACGGCCGCCGCCGCGGCCGCCTCCTCGTGCTCCTCGTAGCGGCGAATGGCATCCGGGGTTATCTCGGTGGGGAACTCGACCGTGACGGTGCCGGGCTCCGAGGTGGTGTGGACTGGGAAGCCACTCTTGGAGAAGACATCCAGCATGGCGGAGTTCTCCGGCAGCACGGTGGCCTCGAACATGGCGATCCCAAGGGCGCTGGCGGCGGTCGCCAGCTGACCCAGGATGGTCGACGCGATCCCCTTGCCCTGGAAGCTGTCGGCGACAGTGAACGCCACCTCGGCCCGGCCCGGCCCGCTGCGCACGCAGAGCCCGTGGGCGACCGGCACCGGCGGGTTCCCCTGCAGCGCCAGCAGACCGAAGGAATGCTCGCCGTCCACCTGCACCAGCAGCTCGGCAGTGCGGTCCAGGTCCACCGCCGCCGAGAAGAAGCGGGTCGCGCGGGAGGACTCCGAGAGGTCCTCCAGCAGCCGGCGCATCAACGCGGTATCGTCGGCGCGCACCGGACGCAGGCTCAGGGTCGAGCCGTCGCGCAGAACGATGTCGCTCACCTGGAGGCTTGCTGGCGCCATCGCTCTCAGGTTTAGCAGTTCTCGGCGGGTCGGTGCGCCGGTGATTTCACCCGCGGCCGCGCCGCCCGCACCGCAGCCTTGATCCCCGGCCCCGAGCCCGGCCGCCGCGCCACCGCCCGCGGGCCGACCGAGTGTTTCCACGCGTGCCGGTGGCCGTGCTAACACGCTGCCCCGGGGCGGCCCGGTGGGTCACGATGAGGGCATGGCGGCAGAGATGCTCATGATGGGTCGGATTGCGGAGAGACCTCAGCCGGGCGAAGCGCAGCCGGAGCCCAGAGGCCCGGGTCAGGCAACTGAATGGCAGGAGATGATGGCACTGCTCCTGCGGGCGCGGCCGGCGGCATCCTCATCCGAACAGCAGACTTGCACCGAATGCGACTCCGATCACGTCGCTAGCGCTCTGCCGCCTGAGACCTTTCTGGGCTGATCCCGTCCGCTGGGGCCGGGCTTGTCGACTTTGGCGTCAGTCGGACGTGGGCAGGTGCACGTACATGCTCTGGATGCCGACTCGGCCGGGCCCGCGGAAGCGGTTGAAGACCAGCTGGCCCACCCCCGCGAAGATGCCGGTCCGGAGCCCGTACACGGTGGGCCGCATCCGCACCTCGGGGTCCATGTAGACCCAGGCCCCGGGCTCCACGTCGATCTCCTCGCCGGCCTCCAACCGCTTCTCGAAGACGTTGCCGTACCCGTGCAGCCAGACCACCCCATCGCCATCCCGGGCCTCGAAGCGGTCCACCCAGAAGCCGTTGTCGCCGAAGAGGTTGTTGGTGATGCCGTGGAGGCGAGAGGCGCTGTAGCGCAGGGACCCGGTGGCGGCCAGGAATTGGTGCTCCCGGACCAGGATGGCGGCGCCCCGGGGCAGCTCCAGCGGAAACACCTGGCCCGGCGCGTCTCTGGAAAAGGCGATCTCCCCCCGTCCGCCGGCCTCGGTCAAGAGGACCTGGCGACCTGACACCAGGCGTCGCACCGCGCCCCGCACCGCCCGCAGTTTGATCGCCACCTGAGGTTCCTTCCAGAGCACCACGTGGTGCTCGAAGTAGACCGGCATCGACCCGTCGAGACTGCAGTGCAGGATCGGCACCAACTCGCCCTCGATCAGGTAGGTGATGCCGGGAGCCAGTCCTTCGCGAACTCGGGTGGGCAGGATCTCAGGTGGGTTCATCCGCTCCGGTCAAGACCTCCAGATGCGCCGTGCTGCGACCTGGGCCCGCGGCCCAGCGTGGGTGAGACGGATCCACCGTCCCCGAGGCCCCACCCGTCGGGGCTCCCCACGACCTTGCCGGGGCAGACTTCCGCTGGCTGACCCGGGTGGCGGGGACAGCTGAGGGCAGGGGCCGCGTGCATACCGGCCGGCTCGGTCCGGGCCCGCCGCCGGCGCGGTTCTTTCGCGTTCACCGGCCCGGCGCTGCTCAGAGGTGAATCGGGGGCCGTCCGCCCGGCGTCACGTCGAAGGCCGCCCACATCCCGGCAGCCTCGGGCCCCAGGACCAGGCAGGCGATCCGGTACTGGCCGGCCTGGCCGGCCACGAAGCTGAAGGTCGCGTGGGACCCCGGAGGCAGCCCCACTGTGGGATCGGGGATGCTCGCCCCCGGGAAGACCACGGTGGCGGCGGTCGGGGTCACCACCACCGCCGAGTGATTGATGGTGTCCACGTTGCTGAAGTTGACGACCACCGTCCAGCCCACCGGGACCGTGACGGCCAGAGCGCCGTCGTAGCTCAGGGTGTGGTTGGCCTGCCCGTACCCGGCCTCCAACTTCAGGGTCGCGGTCTTGGTGGCCGAGCCGTACGACATCCACTGGTCCAGGACGACCGCGCTCGGCTAGGGGCTGGGCTGGGCGGTTGGGGCGGGCGTGGCCACGGGGCTCGGCTTGACCGCCACAAGGAAGGACGGCTGGGCAGTGATCAGGCCGTCGGCCACCACCGTCACGGTGGAGTCGGGCGAGATCCTGCCGGCGACGTTCCAGTGGGTGAAGGGGTGGAGTCCGGGCTCGGCCGCCTCTGCCGACAGGGTCGCCTGTTGGCCGCAGCCCAGCTGGATGGTGCTGGTGTTGCGAGTCAGCAGCCGGGTCTGGCCCAGGTAGCTCGCCTCCACCTTCCCCAGCAGGGCCGACCCCGCGGCCGGGATCTGGACCGTGACCGAGCAGCCGACCCCCTCCGCGGGTGAATTGAGGGGGCCGCCGCCGCAACCGGCCGCGAGCGCTCCCAGCGCGAGCACGACCGCCAATCCGCCGAGAATCCGCCAGCTCCGGCCGATCAAGAAGGGGCCTTCCTCCCAATGTGAGTCTCCGCCGGATCCGGTCGAAGTCAGGTTAGCGGATTGCCACCGGCCGACGGCGTGCGGCGCTCGCCCCGGGCACGCCGCGGTCGCGGTCGCGGTAGGGTATTGGCTTGTGAGCGCCATCGAGGAGCTGGCGGTGCAGGGGACCCGTGCCTCCGGTCAAACCGGCGAGCATCGTGACCGCCCGTGGCGGGTGATCGTCTGGAACGACCCCGTGACCCTGATGAGTTACGTGGTCTTCGTGCTCAGACGACTCTTCGGCTATGACCTGGAGACCGCCACCAAGCTGATGCTCCAGGTCCACAACGAGGGCCGCGCGGTGGTCGCGACTGAGCCGAGGGAGAGGGCCGAGGTGACGGTGGCCCAGCTTCACGCCCACGGATTGCAGGCAACCCTGGCCCGCGACTGAGCTTGGCCGAGATAAGACGCAGCGGTGAGGTTATCGAGGTCCGAGTGGGCCGTCGCGAGCGCCAGGCTCTGGTCAAGATCCTGGAGCGGCTCGAGCCGATGCTGGAGGACTCTCGCTGGGCCCACGCGCGGGCCTATGACGACGAGGTGCTGGAGGACGAGTTTCAACGCCTGGGGGGCTCCGACCTGGAGGACGCCAGGGCGGCTGATCTGGCGCTGGTCAGGGCCGCCTTGGGAGGGGACGTGCCGATCCGGCTCGATCCCGAGCAGACCTGGAGCTGGCTGCGCGCCCTCAACGTCCTCCGCCTCGCCCTGGCCGAGCGGCTGGGGATCGAGGAGGACGGCTGGGAGGAGCAGTACAGTGCCCGGGAGCACCAGCGCCCGCCCCTGGCCACCCTCCATCTGCTCAGCTGGGTGCAGGAGGAGCTGATCGAGGCGCTGGGCACGCCCTGACCGATCCGGTCAGGGGGCGACCACCACGGTCGCTCCGGTCTTGGTCCAGTTCCACAGGAACTGCATCGCGGCGTAGGGGACCTGGACGCAGCCGTGGCTGGCGTAGGAGGTGTTCTCCGAGCCGGGCCCGTAGGCCGAGTTGGGCTCCCACGGGGCGTTGTGGATGAAGTAGCCGCCCGAGTGGAAGTGGAGCACCCAGGTCACCCACGACGGGGGGTAGTAGTAGGGGTTGCCCTGGGGCCATGGGGAGATGAACAGATAGGGCGTTTGACGCCAGGTGATGGTGTCGACGCCGATCGGGGTTCGCAGCCCCTTGCGGCCGGTCGTGACCAGGGTCTGGAGCACCACCTTGCCGCTCTGGTAGGCGGTCAGGCTCTGCGCCGCCAGGCGCACCACGATCACCTGGCCCGGTCCGGGGTCGGCGGCGCGCACGTTCACCTGCAGCGGCAGCAGCTCCTGGGAGAGAGTGTTGAGGATCGCGGTGACCGCCGAGCTCGATTGGGCGCCACCCAGGTCGGACTGCGCCTGTTGGATCTCAGTGGCGGCGTTGCCCGGTGAGATATTGAGCTGGCCCGCCTGGCTCACCAGGGCCTGATCCTGGGCGATCTGGCTGGCGGCGGTCTGGGCGGAGATGTGCAGCTCGCCCGCCCAGACGTCAGCGGAGGTTAGGGTGGCCAGGGTCGCCGGCTGCTGGGCGAGCGGCACGGCCCCTGTCCAGGAGAGCTTGGCCTCATGGGCGGCGACCGACTGCTTGAGGGTCGGCAGCGACTCCAGCAGGGCTGCGAACTGGGCTTGCGCCACGGTCCGCGCCTGGTCGATCGTCTGCATGCCGGCCTGCCAGCGCTGGAGCGCGGGCTGGAGCGCCGCCGCGCCCCGCTCCAGGGCGGCCGCCTCCAGGCTCATCCGCCGGGGTAGCGAGCCGGCGCCCAGGAGCAGGCTGGCGGCGGTCTGGCTCCAGGCGGGCAGGGGGCTGTCGGCGAGAGCCTTGACAAGTCCCGAGTCGCCGAGCCCCGCCCGGCGCGCGGCCGAGATGGTCTGGGCTGCTCGCAGGCGAGCCGCCGCCAGCTGCTGCTCCTGGCGGCTGCCGATGCCCAGCGCCGAGTGGACCCCGATGCTGGCGCCGATCCCCAGCAGCAGCGCCGCCAGGCCCGTCAGGGCGATCCAGCGGGCGCGACGATGCCGCTGCGGCGGCGACTGTGTCCCCGGGTCCTCGGCCGCTGCACCCCCCCCGGGTTGGGCTGAGCTCACGATCCCTCCGTGCTGGTTACCGCCGGCGGCGGCCGGCCTGCTGTCTCCTGCTCAGTGGCAACGCAGCCACCGGGCAAACGGTTGCGGTGTCAGTCAGCTCGGCCGCGTCCTCGCGCCCAGATCTCCGCCATCCAAGCCTCGACCTCGTCGGGTTGGGATGGCAGCCTGGAACTGAGGATCCGGCACCCGTCTTCGGTCACCACCACGTCGTCCTCGATCCTGACCCCGATCCCGCGCATCTCGGCGGGCACCGTGGTGTCGTGCGGCTGGAAGTAGAGGCCGGGCTCGACCGTGAGGACCATGCCCTCCTCGAGCCGGCCTTCGGGGTAGCGATCCTGGCGGGCATGGGCGCAATCGTGGACATCCAGACCCAGCATGTGGCTCACCCCGTGCAGGGTGTAGCGCTGATGTAGCTGGCTGTCCCGCCGCAGCGACTCTTCCGCGGTGATCGGCAGGATCCCCATCTCCTCCAGCCCCTTGGCCAGGACCGCCTGGGCGGCCCGGTTGGGGGCCAGGAAGTCATCCCCCGGCCGAACCGCGGCGAAACCGGCCTGCTGGGCCCGCCAGACCAGCTCGTAGACCCGGCGCTGGGCGGGGCTGAAGCGGCCGCTGATGGGCAGGGTGCGGGTGACATCGGCGGTGTAGAAACGGTTGCTCTCAACGCCCGCATCCAGCAGCAGCAGCTCGCCCGGGCGCACCTGCCCGGTGTTGTGGCTCCAGTGGAGGACGGTGGCGTGGCTGCCGGCGGCGGCGATGGTGAGGTAGCCGGTGTCGTTGCCCTGGCTGCGGGCGCGGCGGAAGAAGGCCACCTCGACATCGCGCTCGGTCCGGCACTCCGGCAGTGCCCGCACCACGTCCTCAAAGGCCGAACGGGTGAGGTCGACGGCCTCCTGCAGGAGCTCCACCTCCAGCCGGTCCTTGATCAGGCGCAGCTCGGAGAGCCGGGTCTTGAGCTCATGGTCCGGGCCCGCCAGATCCTGGGCCATGGAGTCCACCCGGGCGTCGACGCCGCGCAGCACCACGCCCCGGTCGTGAGCGTGAATAGCCTGCTCGAGCTCCGCCACCGGGCGGGCCTCGATCCCGAATCTGGTCGAGGTCGCCGCCAGGCCGCGCCGGGGGCCGACCCAGAAGACCCCCTTGACCCTGTCGGTGAAGAAGTCCGAACGGCTGAAGTCCGCCTCGGGCTCCGCGTAGAGGCGTGCCCGATGGCCGCCATCCGCCAGCGGCTCCAGCACCAGGACCTCGTCCGGCTCCCCTTCGCCGACCAGGTAGACGAAGTCAGTGGCGGGGCGGAAGCGGTACTCGGTGTCGTTGGCCCTGGTCTGCCCCACCCCGCTGGGCACCACCACCAACAGGCCTGGGAAGTGCTCCGAGAGTGCCCGCCGCCGGGCCTGGTAGAGCTCGACTCCAGAGATGGGAGAGACCATCGGACGCTCTGGCTGTTCCCAGCCGGTGGTTATGAACTCCAGCAGCGCCGCTGGAGGGGTGCGGTCGTGCTGGGCGCGGGCCCTGGGATTGACCGGGTCGACTCCCACCGCGGGTTGCTCTTCGATCACCAGCGGATCGTAGCGCAGAGGGCCACCGTCGGGGCTCGGCTGTCGGCGGCAGAGCAGGGCGGTGCGCCCGAACCCGCCGGGGCCGGCGAGCTCGGCGGCCGACCGTGGCTGGGGCTGGCCCCCGACCCTGCCGCCGCCTCCTGTGCCTGGCGAGGCCGGGGCCACGGCCCGGCCAAGGCCCGCCTCCCCGCCGTCCGGCCGCCTCCAGCAGCAGCCGCGCTCCCAGTTGGGTTCGGCAGGGGTCCCTGCTTGCCCGCTAAGTTGTCATGCGTGCACGCGGTGGAGCGATTCAATGTGGGGGTCGGGGAGAGCGACCCGGCGCCGCTCGGCCCGAGCGCGATGCCTCGGGTGGCCTACTTCTCCCCCGAGTTCGGGGTCAGCGAGGCCATTCCCCAGTACTCCGGCGGGCTCGGGGTGCTGGCGGGCGACTACCTCAGGGTCTGCGCCGACGAGGCCCAGCCCCTGGTCGGGGTGGGGCTCTTCTATCACTACGGCTACTTCCACCAGCATCTCAACCGGGAGGCCTGGCAGGAGGAGAGCTACCGAGAGCTCGATCCTCCCGAGTTCGGCTTTGAGCCGGTGGCCGGGGAAGGCGTTGAGCTGCCCCTCGGCGACCGGCGGCTGCGGGCCAGGGTCTGGCGTCAGCGGGTGGGGTCGGTGCCGCTGTATCTCCTCGACACCATGCTGGCCGACAACGACCCGGATCTGCGCGGCATCACCGACCGTCTCTACGGGGGCGACACCGAGCACCGCCTCCGCCAGGAGATCCTGCTGGGCATGGGCGGGGTGCGCGCCCTGGTGGCTGCCGGGGAGACGCCCCTGCTGTTCCACAGCAACGAGGGCCACGCCGGCTTTCTGATCCTGGAGCGAATCCGCCAGTTGGTGGAGCAGGAGAGTCTGAGCTTCGAGGAGGCGGTCGAGGCGGCTCGGGCCGCCACCGTGTTCACCACCCACACCCCGGTCCCAGCCGGGATCGACCACTTCCCAGTGGAGCTGATGGCCCGCTACTTCCAACCCTTCTGTGACGCGGTGGAGATCTCGTTGGAGCGCCTGATGGCACTGGGGCACTTTCCCGGCGAGGCGGCGGACGCCCCCTTCAACATGGCGGTCCTGGGGCTGCGAGTCTCCGGTCACGCCAACGCGGTGTCCCACCTCCACCAGGAGGTGAGCCAGCGCATGTTCCACGGTCTCTGGCCGAACCTGCTTCAGCATGAGGTCCCGATCCAGGCGGTCACCAATGGCGTCCACGCCCGCCAGTGGGCCTCGCCCGAGATGGCGCACCTGCTCGACCGATACCTGGGACCGCGCTGGGATGTCCATGGCGCGGCCGACTGGGGCCGCCTGCGGGCGGTTTCCGGGCGCGAGTTGTGGGATGCCCGCCAGCCCGGCCGGCACCGGCTGGTGGCGGAGGTCCGGCGGCGGGTGCGCGCGGCCGAGCTGGACCGGGGGGAGGCTGCCGAGAGCCTGGCCTGGACCGATGGCCTGCTCGACGAGCAGGCGCTCACCATCGGCTTCGCGCGCCGGGTGGCGGAGTACAAGCGGGGGGCGCTGCTCTTCTTCCAGCCCGATCGCCTGCGGCGGCTGCTGCTCGACCCCCAGCGCCCGGTGCAGCTGATCATCGCCGGCAAGGCCCACCCCGTCGACGACCAGGGCAAGCACATCATTCAGGCCCTCGCCCGGGCCGCCCGCGATCCCGATCTGCGCCGCCATCTGGTCTTCGTCGAGGACTACGACATCGCGGTCGGCCGGATGCTCTACCAGGGGGCGGACGTCTGGCTCAACACCCCGCGCCGGCCGATGGAGGCGTGTGGAACCTCAGGTCAGAAGGCCGCCTTGAGCGGGGCCCTCAACCTCTCCATCCTGGACGGTTGGTGGGACGAGGCCTTCGACGGCGAGAACGGCTTTGCGATCCCCTCCTTCGAGGAGGTGACCGATCTGGGCCGACGGGATTCCCTGGAGGCCGAGGCGCTCTTCCATCTCCTGGAGGACCAGGTCGTGCCGCGCTTCTTCGAGAGGGACGAGACCGGCCTCCCCGGCCCCTGGCTGGACCTGGTGCATCACTCGCTCGCCAGCATCGTCCCTTTGGTCCTGGGCTCTCGGATGGTCTCCGACTACGTGCGCCAGCTCTATCAGCCGGCGGCCGCCGCCACCGCTCTGGCGGTCGGGGACAGCCACCGCGGCGCCCGGGAGGCGGCCGCCTTTGCGGGCCGGGTGCGGGCGAGCTGGTCGAAGGTTGGTCTCAGTGCCCGGGGCGTGCCCGTCCGGGGGCTGACCAGCCCGCTGGCCCAGGGCAGCGAGCGGGTGGTGGAGGCCCTGGTGGAGCTGGGCGAGCTGGCGCCGCACGATGTCGAGGTGCAGCTCCTGCACGGTCCAGTCGGGCCCGACGGTCAGCTGGTGGCGCCCGCGCTGGAGCTGATGGAAGTCGACGAGCGGTACTCCAACGGCCACCACCGCTACTGGGGTCGGCTGGCCCTGACGACCGCCGGCCCCTACGGCTTCACGGTGCGTGTTCTCCCTCGCAGCCTCAACGGCGATGGCCCGCCCGCCGAAGTCCCGGTCAGTTTCGCGGAGCCTCTGCGGCTGCTGCGGTGAGGCCGGATCGCGGTGCGAGGCCGGAGGCCGCGAAGGGACCAGCTGCTGGCCCGGCCGCCGATCCCGTGCCGGCCTCGCCCGGGCGCGAGGAGGTCGAGCTCTACACCCGCACCTTCCTCACCGTCCTGCGTTCGTCCGGTGAGGTGCGCGTGCGGGTGCTGGAGCGGGTCCACCTGGGGATGCGTTCCTCGCTGCACCCAATGGGTGCCGAGGAGCTGCTCGACACCGGGGCCCTGCTCTACTCGCTGCACCGGCTGCCGCCGGTGACGCTCGAGTTGGAGCATGTCCTGATGGGGCAGTCCCCGGAGCAGCTGCTCCGCACCGGCAGTCTCGAGGGGGCCGCCTGGGAGGCGGTGGCGGCGCCGGGCCGGCGCCGGCGCTGGTGGTGGGATGCCACCTCCAAGACCCTGGCGGTGGCGCTCGCCAGCAGCTCTGATCTGGATGACCTGGTGCCGACCCTGGTGGCTCTGCAGATCGAATGGAACAAGGCCCACCGCCGCCTGCGAGCTGGCGAATCCGGGGCCGAGGCCATCAACCTGGGGGACGCCCGGGAGCGCCTGGGGATCGGACTCGATGACTGGCAGCGCCTGCTGGCCCTGTTCGGGCCCCGCATGGAGGAGTTTCTGGCCACGGTCGGTCGCCGCCAGCTGGATCTCAAGCTGCGGCTGGTAGGGGGTTCCCAGGTGGGCTACGCGCGGGCCACCCGGGAGTGGTGGGGCCCGGTCGGGGAGATCCTCGGTCGGGAGGGGCTGCGGGAGCGTCCCATCTACTTCGTCAGCAGCAATGCCCACTGCCTGGTCAACCTGCTCTCGGGGGTCGCCCGCGAGCGGGCGGAGCACGTGCTCCTGTGGGCTGAGGGGTCGAGCGACCCGGAGCTGCGCGAGCTGGTCCGGCTGCGGCGCCGGCCGGACAGCAATATCTCGTCCGAGAACTTTCTCTACTACGCGGCCCGGCTCTGGTTCGACGCCCACCCGAGGGCACGGCGGGGGCGCACCCAGGAGGAGCGGGAGGAGGGCATCTTCCACGTCGAGGCCCGCTCCGGGACGGACGTGGCGGCCCAGATCATCGTGCTCGACCGGCTGCGGGCGGAGGCAATCGACCCCCGGCTGGGCCCCGCCGCCGCCCCCGACCTGCGGGCCGCGCCCCAGGTGTTGATCAACATCCAGTACCCGCTCGGGCTGGGCGCCTATCACATCCTGCGCCAGGTGATGGAGGCGACCGATCGGGTGGAGGGCGTGTACATCCTCGGCAAGGCTGCCACCCTCAACGCCGATGTGGGCGATGTCCTCATCTCCGACGTGGTCCACGACGAGCACAGCGGTAACACCTACTGGCTGGACAACTGCTTCAGCTTCGCTGATGTGGCGCCCTTCGTGACCTCCCGCTCGGTGCTGGACCGTCAGCGGGCGGTCTCGGTGCGCAGCTCGTTCCTCCAGAACCGCGCCTACCTGGACTTCTACTACCGCGATGCCTACACCGTGGTGGAGATGGAGGCCGGGCCCTACCTGGGGGCGGTCTTCGAGGCCGGCGACCCCTCCCGCTACCCCAATGGCGAGCAGGTCGACCTCACCCGGCCGGCGATGGAGGTGGGCCTGATCCACTACGCCTCCGACACCCCCTACACCCAGGCCCGGACCCTGGGGGCGCGGGGGCTGCGCTTCGAGGGCATGGAGGCCACCTACGCCGGGGCGCTGGCGATAGCCAGCCGGGTCCTGCACCGAGCCGGGGTCCTGCCCACCCCGGCCAGGAGCTGATCCGTGGCGGAGCTGGCCGGTGAGCGCTGCCGGGCCGGCGGCACGCCACCCCTGCCGGCGGCTGACCTCGCCGAGCTGCTGGCCCAGCTTGACCCCGCCTGGGAGCTCTCCCGAACCCTCCTGCGACGGCACTTCGGGCTGCCCGATTACGCCACCTCGTTCACGCTGGCGACTGGGATCGCGCTGCTGGCGGAGCGCGAAGGCCACCACCCCGACCTCCACCTGGGCTGGGGCCACCTGGACGTGGATCTGAGCACCCACGCAGCTGGTGGCCTGACCCGCAACGACTTCGTGATGGCCGCCAAGATCGATCGGCTCGCCGCCCGTTTCGGGCAGGCCGGAGGCGAGCCCTGACGGCCACCCGGCCGGGCCTGTGAGGGAGCTGCGCGAGTGAGCCGGAGTGCGGTGCTGGTCAACCCGGCCCGGGTTCCCAACCAGGCTGCTCTCCGCCGTGCGGTTCTGCAGGTGCTCGGCCAGGCGGGATGGCCCCCGCCCAGCTGGCTCACCACCACCCCCGAGGACCCCGGCGAGGGCCCGGTCCGGTCCGCCGCCGCGGCCGGCGCCGAGGTGATCTTCGTCTGCGGGGGCGACGGAACCGTGATGGCGGCCGCCGCGGCGGTGGCGGGGAGCGGGGTGGCGCTGGCGGTGCTGCCCTTCGGGACCGGCAACCTGCTGGCCCGCAACCTGGGGCTTCCCAGCGGTGCCGAGGCGGGGGTCTGGTCGGCCGTCCGCGGTGGCCGCCGGGTGATCGATCTGGGCGAGGTGGACGGCCGCATCTTCACCGTGGCCGCCGGGATCGGCCTCGACGCCAGGGTGCTGGCCGAGACCTCCCACCGGGCCAAGCGAGTCTTGGGCTGGGCCGCCTATGTGATCGCGGGCATCCGCCATCTCGGCGGACCTTCCTTCGCGGTCACGATCCGGCTCGATGGAGGTCCGGCCATCTCGCGCCAGGTGCGCTCGGTCCTGGTCGCCAACGTGGGGCGCTTCCCAGCCGGCCTGAACCTGCTGCCCGGCGCCCTCGCCGACGACGGCCTGTTCGAGGTGGCCCTGATCACGCCGCGGCGGCTGCTGGACTGGGTTCGCCTGGTCACCAGCATGGCGGGACGCCACCCCAAGGGAGGTCGGGTGGAGACCTTCAGCGCGGCGGTGGTCGAGGTGGTCGCCGAAGTGCCCCAGCCGCGCCAGGCCGACGGAGAGCCGCTCGGAGACGGCCGCCGGATGTCGGTGCGGGTCCGGCCGCGGGCGCTCACCTTGTGCGTGCCCGGTGACGCACCGGGTGTGGTCCGGTGAAGCGGCGAGCCCCCTCCCAGCCGCACCGGTGCGGGCCGCTGCTCACTCGAGCGACTGAGCCGAGCCGCTGACCCGCCGCGGTCGCCTGAATGGGCCGGCTAACTGGCGACGGGAACGGTCGCCGTTCGGGGCAGCGGCCGCAAGCCGGTTGCGGCCACCCGGTTGCGGCCCTCCTCCTTGGCCGCAAACAGCGCCTCGTCGGCCAAGCGGACGAGCTCGGCGCCATCCGGAGCAGCGGCCTCGGGCCAGGAGGCGGCCCCCACGCTGACCGTTGTCCTCAGCGGCGAGGTGGCGGTGTGGACTTCCACGCTGGCCACCGCCATTCGAATTCGCTCCGCCACCTCGCGGGCGTCCCCGAGGTCGGCTCCGGGCAGGAGGATCAGGAACTCGTCGCCCCCGAGGCGAGCCATCGAGTCACCTTCGCGGAGCAGTGCGCTGCTGGCGGTCGCCACCGCCTTGAGGACCTTGTCCCCGGTGGGGTGGCCGTAGGTGTCGTTGACCGACTTGAAGTCGTCGAGGTCCAGCATCAGGAGCCCGAGAGGGACCCGGGAGCGCACCGCCCGGGCGTACTCCTCGTCCAGCCTGGCCTCCCCGAAGCGTCGGTTCAAGAGCCCGGTGAGGCCGTCCTGGGCCGCCAGCAACTCCAGTGCCTCTCTGGCGCTGGCGTTGTGGAGGGCGAGTCCCAGGGTCGCTGTCTGGAGGGAGAGGAACTGCCGCTGCAGGGCGGTGCTGGATCGGTCCAGCGCCAGCAGCAGCACCCCGATCGGGACCGAGTTCACCTTCAGCTGCAGCGCCACTGCCTCGACCGGCCTCGAAATGGCCAGGATGCGGTCGACCTCCAGCCCCTCCGGCAGGGGAATGATGGTCGGCTCGGCAGAGTTCATGCAGGTGGCGAGCAGCCCGCTGGCGGCCACCCGGTCGGGATCTGCCAATCCGTAGGACGAAACCGTTCTGAGGGTCCCATCCTGGGCCATCATGACCGCTCCGGCGGTGGCCCGCACCGACAGTCGGATCTGGTTCAGCCCCCAGCCGGCAAGTGCGTTCAGCCCCGACTGCTCGAGCAGTCCCTTGGAGAGGGCGCTGAGTTGATCCTGCACCGTGTGGAGTTCGACCAAGGCGCCGAGCAAGTCATTGAAGGAAGTCGCGAGCTCCCCGAACTGGTCGGCGCTGTCAACCGGCAGGCGGCACTCCTGGGGTTCACACCCGCTCCAGTCGCCGGAGTAGGTGGCTTGGCCGAGGACCTGGGCCACCCAAGCGGTCCTGGCCGCGAAGGCCGTCACCCTCCGGCCGATCATCTGGCGGGCGAGCATCCACCCGGCACCCCCCACCACCAGACCGGCCGCCAGGCACGTGGCAACGAACAGCGGCCGAAACGCCAGGGCAGCCGGCATGCCGAGCACGACCACCAGGGGGGGGAACAGCAGCCCCACCAGGACGCCCATGCCCAAGCTCGCCAGCCCGTGGTCGAGCGAGACCCTGCCAGACAGCGGAGCCCGGATCAGATCAAGGGGTGCGGTCGATGGAGAGCCGGTGGCTTGAGCCATCTGGGAAGTCTCGGCTTGCAATGCGCCCGGCGACGATGACGGTTCGTTGCCGACTCGGTGACAGATCGCCTGCGCCCGGCGCCGAGGTGCGAGAACGGCCACCTCAAAGGGGGCCGTTCGAAGCCCCAAACGTGACCGCCGCGGGCCGGGCGGGATCGGCAAGGACCATGTCGTGGGCGAACCGGATGCCGCTTGGGAGTCGGCACGGAGCATGGCCGCGACCGCTCCCTGGAGCGCAGTTGGCCGGGATGTGAGATGGGTCGGACGGGGGGACAAACTTCAGGTCAGGCGCGCGGCCGCCACACGCCCTGCCCGTGGCACCATGAAGGCACTCGCACCCGAGCCGCTCAGGGAGCCCGCGATGAGCTCGACCGGATGGAATGCCGGCAGCGGGTCCCCGGACTCCGAGAGGGCGGCGCGGATCTGCAGCAGGCAGCCTGGATTGCCCGCCACCAGGCAGTCGGCGCCCACCGACCCGATGTTGGCCGCCTTGCGTCGGCCGAGGTCCCGGGCGGCCGCGACCTCGGTCAGGTTGTAGGTCCCGGCGCTCCCGCAGCAGAGGTCGCCCTCGGGGACCTCCAGCAGCTCCAGCTCCGGCACCGCCCGCAGCACCCGGCGCGGCACCTCCCGCACCCCCTGGGCGTGGGCCAGATGGCAGGCATCGTGGTAGGCCACCCGCAGGGGGAGGGGACGCAGCGCCTCAGGGGGACCCAGCTCGTCCAGGATCTCGGTGACATCCCGCACCTTGGCGGCCACCACAGCCGCCCGCTCCGACCACTCCGGGTCGTCCTCGAGCAGGCGGCCCAGGCTTCGGAGCATGGCGCCGCAGCCGGCGGCGTTGACCGCGATCCGGTCCAAGGTTGGATCTTCGAAGTCCGCCACCAGGCGCCTGGCCCGGTGCAGGGCCGGCTCCTCCCGCCCGGCGTGGAGCTCGAGCGCCCCGCAGCAGCCCTGCCGTGGCGGCACTCGCACCTCCGCTCCGTAGGCGGCCAGCACCGCCGCGGTGGCGTCGTTGACGTGCGGTTGCAGCACCCGCTGCACACAGCCTCCCAGCAGGCCCACCCGGAGCCTGGCCCGGGCCCCGTTCGAGGGGCGGCGCGGCGCCGGCAGACGACCCGCCAGGCGGCGGGGATCAACCACCGGCGCCAGGCGGGCCAGGGCCTGCACCCGAGAGGCCGGCTGGCCCTGCGCGACCAAGGCGGCGAGCCTCGCCTGCAGCCCTGAGGCCTGCCCGATCCAGAGCGCCCCCGCCGCCACCCGCAGAGCCGCGGGATGCGGCAGCAAGGAGAAGATGCCCGCCCGCCACAGCCTTTCCCGAAGCGGCCGTCGGAAGCGGCGCTCGACCTGCTGCCGGGTGCTCTCCAGCAGCCGGTCGTAGGCGACCCCGGAAGGGCAGGCGGGGACGCAGGCCAGACAGCCCAGGCAGGCGTCCCAGTGGGCCACCATGTCCTCTGTCAGCGGCCGCTCGCCGCGCTGGGCCAGGTCCATGAGGAGGATCCGGCCCCGCGGGGAGTCCATCTCCTCGCCCCAGAGGACATAGGTGGGGCAGGCCGGCAGGCAGAATCCGCAGTGCACGCAGTCGGCGATCAGCTCGGGGCTCGGCGGGTGGTGGAGGTCGAAGGCGAGCCCGGCGGCACCTGCCGCGGCGTGCCCCCGCGGTACAGGCGGGCGGGACTCCGGGCTGGGCATCGGCACCGGGCGCTCGGCGTCCGGCACGTTCAGGCGTCCCATCGGCAGCGGCCCGGAGCCAGGATGTCACCGGGGTCGAGGGCGCGCTTCACGGCCGCCATCAGCTGCCTGCCGATCGGGTCCTGGGGCGTCGAGCCCAGCGACCCCAGCCCGGTGCCTCCGCGATGCACCTCGAGGTGACCTCCCCAGGTCTCGACCGCGTCTCTGATCCGCCCCACGGCCTCGGGGCCCTCTCCGAGGCGAGCCTCGCCGACCCCGATCGTGCCCCGCAGCGAGAGCTCGATCAAGCCGCCACGCGCGGTCTCGCGGTCGGCGAGGTGCAGCAGGGCCGCGACCGCACTCAGAGGCACCGAGAGACCGACCACGGTCCCTGAGCCGTGCCAGGGCCGGCCGTCGATGCGTTGCTGCCAGGTCTGGGCCTCAGGCTGGTCCAGGACCCGGGCCCGGGGGTGGAGCGCGGCCACCCGCTCAGCCTGCCGCTCCGCGCCCGGGCCGGAGCTGTCGAGCCGGACCAGGACGGCCCGCTCCGGCCAGAGGACCTCCACCAGGCTGGGCACAGCCGGGGCCTGGCGCAGGGCGGCGCAGAAGTCCCCGACCTCCTGCCCTGTGAGCGGCTCCGCCAGCACCGTGCGGCTGCTTTCGGCGACCGGATGGAGGCGCACCGCCACCTCCACCAGCACCGCCAGGCTCCCGAGGGATCCCACCAGCAGCTTGTCGAGGTCGTATCCAGCCACGTTCTTGACCACCTTGCCGCCGGTGCGGGCGATCGTGCCATCGGCGAGCACGAACTGGGCCCCCAGAAGGAGGTCCCGCATGGTCCCGTAGCGGCTCCGGAGCGGACCGGCCGCCCTGGTCGCCACCAGCCCTCCCAGCGTCACGCCCTCTCCCTGGGGGGGATCGAGCATCAGCCGTTGGCGGTAGCCGGCTGCTCCCGCCACCGCCGACTGGACCCGGCCCAAGGTCATGCCGGCCCCGGCGACGCAGATGAGGTCGCCGGGTTCGTGCTCGACCAGGCGGTCGAGCCGGCTCGTGTCCAGGATCAGGTCGCAGCGGCGAGGCGGCGCTCCCCAGGTCCCCTTGGTGCCACCGCCTCTGACCACGACCGCCCAACCCCTCCGATCCGACGCCTGCAGCACTGCGGCCACGCCCTCCGCCGACGCCGGGCTCACGACCAGGGTGGGCACCAGCTCGCCGACCGAGTCCGGCAGGCCGCCCGGGCGGACCGCATCGTCCCCGACCAGGTTGGCCAGCTCGGCTCGGGCCGGTGCCGTCCCGGTCACAGCCGCTGGGCCACTCCCGCCAGCTCCAGGGGATGAGGCCGGTAGATGCCGGGATGCTCGCCACAGAGGCGGGGAGTGGGCAGCAGCTTGCCGGGGTTGGCCAGCCCGGCCGGGTCGATGGCGGCCCTCACCCGGTGCATGGCGTCCTGGTCCGCGACCGAGAAGAGGCGTGGCATCTGGCAGACCTTGTCGCGACCTACCCCGTGCTCGCCGGTCAACGACCCGCCCGCCTCCAGGCAGAGCCCGAGAATATCCTCGGCCAGGGCCTTGGCCCGGGCCGGGCCATCGGGTGCCCTGCGGTCGTAGAGGATCAGGGGATGGAGGTTGCCATCGCCGGCGTGGAAGACATTGGCCACTCGCAACCCATGACGCTCAGCCAAGGACCGGATGCCGCTCAGGACCTCCGCCAGCTTTGATCGGGGCACCACCCCATCCTGAACGTAGTAGTCGGGGCTGACCCGGCCCATGGCCGAGAAGGCACCCCGGCGGCCCTTCCAGAGGCGGGCGCGTTCAGCTTCATCCTGGGCGACTCGCACCTCGCCCGCACCGCTCGCGTGGCAGATGGCGGTCACGCTCTGGAAGAGGGACTCGCACTCCGGCGTCGGGCCGTCCAGCTCCACCAGCAGCGCCGCGCCACAATCGGGATAGCCGGCGTGCATCGCGGTCTCCACCGCCTCGATCGTGGCCCGGTCCATCATCTCCATCGCGGCCGGCACGATCCCGGCTGCGATGATCGCCGCCACCGCCCCCCCGGCTTGGTCCGTCGAGGCAAAGGCGGCCAGCAGGGTCTGGACGCGCTCCGGCTGGGGCACGATCCGCAGGGTGATCTCGGTCACGATGCCAAGCGTGCCCTCGCTGCCGATGACGACTCCCAGCAGGTCGTAGCCTGGGCTGTCCAAGGCCGAGGAGCCGAGCTGGGCCACCCGCCCGTCGGTGGTCACGAAGGTGGCCGCCAGGACGTGGTTGGTGGTGAAGCCGTACTTCAGGCAGTGGGCTCCCCCGGAGTTCTCGGCCACGTTGCCGCCGATGCTGCACACCCGCTGGCTGGAGGGATCCGGAGCGTAGAAGTAACCGGCGGCCTCCACCGCCTTGGTGACCTCGAGGTTGGCGACTCCCGGTTGCACCACCACCCGCTCGTTTTCGATGTCCACGCTCAGGATCGAGCGCATCCGGCTCAGCCCGACGACGATCCCATCACTCACCGGCAAGGCGCCTCCCGAGAGTCCGGTGCCGCTGCCCCGGGCCACGAACGGCACCCCCTCCAGATGGCACAGCCTGACCACCTCCGAGACCTCGGCGGTGGTCGACGGCAGGACCACGGCCAGGGGCACCTGTCTCCAGCCCGTCAGCCCGTCGCACTCGTAGGTGCGCAGCTGATCGGGCCTGGTCAGGACCCAGTCCGGGCCGACAACGGATCGCAAGCCATCCAGCAGTCGGATGTCGATCACCGCTGCGGGGCTCGCTCCCATGACCATCTCACCGAGCATCGTAGCCCCGGACCGCCCGCCCTCGCAGCCCAGAATCCCCTCCCGGGCCGGGGGGAGCGTGGTCCGGGAGGGTCGGCCGGAGGTGATGCGGGGAGCGTCCCAGCACGGCCGCGGACGATTGCATTACGATACGTATCGTAATGACCATGTCTGGTTTGAGTGGGGTCGAGTGATCGCAGGGAACGGGATCGACCGAGCTGCGCGTCCCCAACCCCGGCGTCCGGGCCGGCCCCGGGAGCGCGACCTCGATGCCGCGCTCCTCAACGCCACTGTGAGTCTGCTCGACGAGGTCGGCTACCTCGGTCTGACTCTCGGAGAGGTGGCCCGAAGGGCGGGAGTCGGCCGCCCCACCCTCTACCGCCGCTGGTCCCACAAGGCGGCGCTGGTGGTCGACGCGCTGGCGAGCGTGGCCGGGAGCGACCCCGCACCCGACACCGGGACCCTGCGCGGGGATCTGCTGGCGGTCCAACTCCATCAGGCCACCCTCTTCAACTCCGCGCTCGCCCGGCGGGTGGTGCTGGCGCTGCTGGCGGACCTGGCCGGTCGGCCGGAGTTCGCGGCCCGCTTCCTGGCCGTCTACGTGGAGCCGCGTCGGGCCTCGGTGCGGCGGGCCCTGGCCCGGGCTGAGGCCCGCGGCGAGATTTCCAACCGGATCGACGAGGAGATCGTGTGCGACCTGCTGGCCGGGCCGCCCCTGCTGGCAGCACTGGTGCTGGGCCGGCAGCTGGAGGAGTCCCACGCCGTGGCCACCGTCGACGCGGTCCTCGCCGCGCTCAGATCGCAAGCCCGAAATCCCGATCCATCAGGAGGTGCGTGCCCATGACCTCGACCACCGCCAGGACGTCCACTTCGGAGACCCAAAGCCAGCCGGTGCGCCCCCCCCTCTGGCTCCGGGTCCCGGTAGCGAGGGGCGTCGCGATCCAGGTTGGCGCCACTGCCGTGGGGGCGCTGCTGATCGCGGTGGCGTGCGCGGTCCCGGCTGCGGGCCCGGCCGGCCGCGAGCTCAGCCTGGGGCTGGGGCTCCTCCTCATCTACCTCAGCACCCACGCGCTCGGACACTACCTGGTGGGACGAGCGGTTGGGATCCGCTTCCGCGGCTTTGGCATGCGAGGCACCGACCATCCCGAGAACTATCCCCCTGGCCTGCGCCAGATCATGTCGTTCCTGCCGATGTGGGCCGTCCTCACCGAGCCTTCCAGCCGCCGCTCGGCCGGGAGGTGGCAGCAGGCCGCCATGTGGGCCGCGGGGGAGACCTCGACCACCCTCTGCTCGATCGCGGCGGCGGCAACGGCCGCCCTGGCGGGCGCCCCCTGGGGTCAGGGCCTCCTGGTCGTGAGTGTGATCTGGAACCTGGGGGCGAGTGTGGTGGTCACGCGGATCCAGAAGGGGGACTACGCGAAGGCTTTAAGAGCGCTCCGCGCCGGCTGACCGTCAGCGCGGCGTACTCAGGGAACGATTGCGACCGACCCTGACGGCAACCTCAGGCGCCGTCAGCATCGAAGTGGCACATGGCATCCCCGCCGAGTCCGGACTCATCGTGCCCCGGGCCGGTGGCGAGTCGGCCCTCCATCTCAGTGGCCGTCGCCTCGGTCGCCGTGACGGTGGTGGCCATGCCGTGCCTAGCGGTCGACTCCGCCGCCTTCGAGTCCGGGTGACCCAACGGACTCCGCGTCGAGGCGGGGAGTGGCCGACCGCACCCGCACGGTGACCTCGCCCATGACGGCGAAGCAGGTGACCCGGATGGTGGGGGACCCGGGCAGCGGGCGGGAGACGCCACCGCGCAGCTCCTTGCTGCCCATGATGGCGATCCCGGAGATGTCCACGTCGATGCCCTCCGGCACCACGACCGAGATCGAGCCCATCAGGGCGACCGCCAGGATGTGGCTGTCTCGCCCCGCCACCTCGGCCTGGCGGAGGTCGAGGACGCACTCTCCCATCACCGCCACCGCCTGCGAGGAGGAGCCCAGAAGCCAGCGTCCCCGGCGGACGGTCGAGCCCATGACCGAGATGAACCAAGAGCTGCCCCGCCGGCGGCGGCTCGGCTCCACCACCAGCTCGGACCGGCCCAGGTCGGCCGTGATCGAGGCGAGCTCCGTCAGTGTGCGCGCTGCCAAGGCCATCTCCAGGCGGGTCGAGAAGTCCTCCAGTCCCAGCCGCCCGTCGCTGCAGGCCGAGCTGAGGCTCTCCACCGCGCGGTCGCGGTCGCGGTCCGAGGCCAGGGTCTGGGGAGCTGGCGGGGCCTGGTGCTGGGGCAGGCCGGGGTCCGGTTCGATCACCATCGGGCCAGTTTAGACCGACCTGCTCCGTCGGACCCACCAATCCGGATCGGGCGTGCCGGAAGCGGAGCAGCGCAAGCCAAGTGACAATTTACACCAGCGTTTCGCTAGTTATACTTGCGGCATGTCTGGTTTGCGCCCACTGCTGGCGCTGGGCACGGGCCTTGTCATGCTGCTCGCCGGCTGCTCTGGACCGGCCCCCCAGGGGGCCCCCGGAGGGACTGCGGACGTGGCGTTCGCGGGTTCGCTGGAGCTGGTGATGGACCAGCGGGCGGGACCGGCCTTCACCAGGGCCACCGGCTACCAGTACCAGGGGCGCGGCGCGGGCAGCGTCGCCTTGGCTCAGGAGATCCTGGCCCACGAGATAAGCCCCAACGTCTTCATCTCCGTCGGCAGCGCGCCGATCTCAATGCTGGAGCCGGCCCACACCCGCTGGGCGGTGCGGATCGCGACCAGTCCCTTGGTGCTCGCCTACTACCCCAAGGGTCGCTACGCGGCCGAGCTGCACAAGCTCGCCCTCGGCCAGCTGCCGATCAGGGACCTCTTCTCGTTGCTGGCGGCCCCGGGGTTCAGGCTGGGGCGCACCGACCCGGCGACCGACCCCCAGGGGCAGGCCTTCGCGATGATGGTCGGACTGGCCCGCCAGGCCTACTCGCTGCCCGCCGCCGAGGCCCAGGCGGTCCTGGGCGGCAGCAACCCAGGCTCCCAGATCTACCCCGAGACCGCGCTGGAGGCGCAGCTCCAGGCGGGCCAGCTGGACGCCGCCAGCGCCTTTCGCTCTCAGGCCATCCAGCTGGGGCTGCCGTACGTGCCGCTGCCCGCCGGGATCGACTTCGGCGACCCGCAGGACCAGGCGCAGTACCGTCGGGCCTCGCTCCAGATCGGCCCCCATGATTCAGTCCACGGCTTCCTCCTGGACCTGGAGGTGACCGTCCTGGGGCGGTCGGACGGAGCGGCGGCGGACGCCTTCGTGCGCTATCTGATCTCCCAGCCGGGCCGGACCATCCTCAGCCGCGCCGGCTACTCCCTGCTGCCCCCGACCCTGCTGGGGAACCTCCACGCCGTCCCCGCTTCCATCAGGGCCGTCGCCTGAGCGCCGCGTCCAAGGCTGTGGTCCGGGGTTCCGCCCCGGCGCGGTTCGGGACCGCCGCGGCGCTGCTGGCGGCCGTGCTCGTCTGGGTCGCCCTGCTGGGGCCGGTCATCACCCTGCTGGCGCATCTCTCGCCGGCCTCGTTCCTGGCGGCCCTGCGCCAGCCGGGCGCGCTCCAGCCCCTGCTCACCTCCTTGCTGGCGTCACTGCTGGCGGTTGGGGTGATCGTCCTGGCGGGGACCCCGCTCGCCTATCTGCTGGCCCGGGGCAGGCTGCCATGGAACCGGGCCTTCGAGGCGGGGATGTTGCTGCCACTGCTGACCCCGCCGTTGGTGGTCGGCCTGCTGCTGGTGTTCATGGTGGGTCCGGCCACCCCCATCGGAGCGGTCTTGGGGCACATCCACTTGACCGCCGCCGACACCTTCTTGGCCCTGGTGGTGGCCGAGCTCTACGAGGCGGTGCCCTACTACGTGCTGGGCGCGGAGGCGGCCTTCGCCGCGGTGGACCCGGAGCTGGAGCAGGCGGCCAGGCTGCTGGGTGACAGCCGGCGGCGCACCCTGCGCCGGGTGACCCTGCCGCTGGCGGCGCCTGGCCTGGCCTCGGCCCTGGCGGTGACCTGGGCCCGCGCGATGGGAGCTTTCGGGGCGGTGCTGATCATCGCCTACCACCCCTTCGGACTGCCCATGCAGATCTGGACCACCCTGCAGGAGACGGGGCTCAACTCAGCGCTGCCTTTCGCCCTGGTGCTGCTCGTGGTGGCGCTGCCCCTGCCGGTCGCCGCCTACGCCTGGAGTGCGCGTGCTCGACGCCGTCTTTGAGGTCGTGCGCCGGGACTTCCAGGTCGCCGTCGAGCTGCGCCTGGGTGAGGGCGAGCGGCTCTCGCTGCTGGGGGAGTCGGGGGCCGGCAAGACCACCGTGCTGAAGACCCTGGCGGGGCTGATTCCCATGCGCCGAGGGCAGATCGAGATCGGCGGCCAGGTGATCTCCAGCGGGAGCCGCCACCTGGTCGCGCCCGAGCGCCGCGGGGTGGGGCTGGTCAGCCAGACCTCAGCCCTCTTCCCCCATCTCACGGTGCAGGAGAACATCGCCTATGCCCGGGGCTCGAGCCCCGCCTCCGCCCGGCTGCTCGCGGATCGGCTGGGCCTGACGCCCCTGCTCGCCGCCCGGCCCAGAGCGCTCTCAGAGGGGGAGCGGAGGCGGGTCGCGCTGGCCCGCACCCTCGAGGCTGGCTGCCGCCTGCTGCTGCTCGACGAGCCCTTCTCGGCCCTGGACCGTCCCCTCGGCGAGAGTCTGCTGGAGCTGCTGCTGGGCGAGCTGCGGCAGTTTCCAGGCGGTGCGATCCTGGTGACCCACCGCTTGGAGGAGGCGCAGCGCTTCTCGGACCGCCTGGCGGTGCTCCACCGTGGACGCGTGCTCCAGCAGGGAGGTGCCCGAGACGTGGTGCTCAACCCCGCCAGCCCGGAGGTGGCCAGGCTGGTCGGCTATCGGGGCTGGCTGCGCCGCGGCGGCCTGCTTCTGGGAGTCCACCCTGAGCTGGCCGCGGCCAAGCGCAGAGGAGGTCTGGAGCTGGCCGCGACAGTGGCGAGCTGCCATCCCCAGGGGGCCAGTTTTGACCTCGAGATGGAAGCCTCCGGGGAGTGGGCTGGGCGATTTCACATGCTCCGCCCCGAGGCGGTGACTCCGGGTGCCAGACTGAACCTCTTGTTGCCGAACCGTCCGGTCTTCGCGGAGCGGGAGGCGGGCAGTGCCTGAGCCACCTCCGGCCCGGGACGCTCAGGCCGGCCGCCGCCTCCGGCTGGCCCGCCTCGCGCGCGGGATCTCCCAGGCCGACCTGGCGCGGGCCTGCCAGGTCAGCCGCCAGACCGTGGTCGGGGTGGAGGCGGGCGCCTGGTCGCCGTCGCTGGGGGTGGCCGTCAGGATGGCGCAGGTCCTGGGCCGCAGCGTGGAGCAGCTCTTCGGTGAGGAGGCCAGCGACCGCCTGGTCGCGGCCGTCGCCTTGGAGTCCCCCCGTTGGGATCCCACCCGGGCCCGTTTGGTCGAGGTCTTCGGCCGCTGGGTGGCACTGCCGCTGCAGGGGGAGAGGACCGGGACCCAGGGTTTCGAGGCCGCTTCGGGCGCCGTCAGCCCCTCCGGGGCGGCCAGCTGGCGGCCCGGAGGCCCCCGGCCGCTGACGGTGGCCGGGTGCGACCCCGCCCTGCCCCTGCTGCGGGCGGCTCTGCCGCCCGCCCAGCCGGCCTGGGAGCTCGCCTGGTGGTCATGCGGCAGCGCCGCCGCCCTGGAGCTGCTGGGCAGCGGGCTGGTCCACGCGGCCGCGGTCCATCAGCCGGCCGCGGCCAGGAGCTCGCTGCCGGCCCAGGCGCGGTTCGCCAGGATCGGATTCGCGAGCTGGGCGGAGGGGATCCTGCGCCGGCCGGACGCCACCGACGGCGGCGGCCTGGCGGATCTGGTCTCCCGGGGGCGGCGCCTGGTCAATCGCGAGCCCGGAGCGGAGGCGAGGGCCCTCCTCGATGGGGAGCTCGCGCGCGACCGGATTCCATCGTCTGAGGTTGTGGGGTACGACAGCCAGGTGGGCGGGCACCTCGCCGTTGCCAGCGCGATCGCGGCGGGGCTCGCCGACTTCGGGGTGGCGACCGAGCCGGCCGCGCTGGCCTTTGGCCTGGAGTTCTCGCCGGTGACCGAGGAGGAGAGCGTGATCCTGGTGGCCAGAGACCGGCTCGACAGCGCCGAGCTGGCGGCCCTCCTGAGCGCTCTGGGCCGGGCCGAGCTCAGACGCCAGCTGGCGGCGGTGCCGGGCTACGGCCTGGAGATCCTGGGCGAGGCGCTCTGAGCGCCTGTGTTTGGCCTCCAGCAAACCCCGGGGCCGGATTGGCAGGTCGTCATGGGCGGCGCTGGTCCCCCCGGGATCACCGGCGCAGGGAGGTGGGATCGCTGCCGGCCGGGGCGGGCGCCGATCAGGGAGCTGAAGTCCGGCTGAGAGGCCCTGGGCCTGCCGCCACGGGCGACCGCCCCCCCGGCAGTTGGCGTCTCCGCCGCACTGGCGGTGAAGGCCTGGTTGGGCCACCGGGCGAGGTTGATCACGGAGTTGAGGTCGCGGTCCGGGGTGAGGCCCCACAGCGGTTGATCCGTTCCTGGAGGCCAGGGTCCTCCTTGGCCGCTCCACCGCGGGAGTGGGCCCTGGAGCCGGGGAACCAGTGGGCGGCGACCGCCAGTTCAGAGTCGTACCGCCGGCACTGGCGCGACGCTGATATGGAACGGTTCGGCAGGCGATCCGTCACGAACCCCGCGATCAGGATGCCCAGGGGAGCCGCGAGTGCCGCCAGGTGACCATCTGGCGCTGGCGCCAGCGGTAGAGGACGTCGTCGACGAAGCGTCCGCGCCCCAGGAGCCGCTGGTCGTCGGCCTTTGCGTCCAGCCGCCCTCGCCGATCGCGCGCAGGCCGGCCCCCAGGGGATCGGTGCCACCCTCGTCGGCGCTGTCAGCCGCATGCACGATCTTGGCCAGTCGCACCAGGGCCGGGTCATCCCCCAGGTCGAAGCGGTCGACCAGCACCTCAGAAGAGCACTGGTTCCCGCGGTGGGTGAACTCGGCTCCCGGGGCGTTGAAGGAATGTCCGTCCTCGGCCCTGGCCCGGGGCAGGACCTCAGCCGGCGGGACGAAGACGATCTCGGCCCCGTGTCGATGAAGCGTTGAATCAGCCACGGACAGGCGATCCGGTCAGTTTTCGGTCGGGCGCGCGTGATCCCTGGCATCAGGTTTCGTCTCCCAGATTGCCGTTGTCAATCTCGCTCCGGGCGAGCTGGGGTGACGCTGATCGCGGCGAGCGGGTCCGGGCCAGGCGGCTCGGTCGGGGGGCTTGCGTCCGCAGCCACCAGCGGGCGGGGCGACCAACCTTGGATGGGCCCGCCGGTATCCGAAAAGAACGGCAACCCGGGAGTGATCGCGACTCCCGCCCCTGCGAGCACCGGTCCGGCGGGTCGCGTGGCGAAGCGGGCCGCGGTCGTGTAACCAACCGCAGCGGTGCGCTCCGAGGGGTCGACCAAGGCCATCACATAGGCCCGTCTGGTTGGACATCCAGCTCCGCGAGGGTCGAGCGAGCCACCAGCAGAGCGGCCGCTCCCAGGAAACCGGGGGCGAGGGGCACAGCCGCCAGCAGCTGGTTCGATGGCAGATGGGTGGCGGCCATGGTCGTCAGCAGGTCGAAGCGACTCCCGAGGCGGGAGGCGACCAGGACCGAGCCGGTCTGGACCACCCCGTCGATGAAGAACAGCAGGCCGAGCTCCCCCGGGCTGGAGTGGAAGCGAACGGCGAATCAGTAAGCCAGAAACGCCTGCAGCACGAAGCCTCCGGCGAAGGAGTCCAGCGCGCACAGAGAGGTCAGCCCGGCCACCGCCCGGCGCGAACGGCGCACCCCCCCCCTGGTCGGCTGGCGTGCCCACCTGCGCCCGATCGCGGCGGCTCGGCCACCTCGACTCTCGCCGACGGCCGGGTGGCGACCGTTGCCCCGGCGATGGCAGCCACCACCAGCACCAGGAAGTAGCACTGGTCCGGGGGAAACCCCGGCCAGACCCGGCGCAGGAGGCCAGGGCCGCCCACTGCCAGCGCACCGAGGGAACCGGCGGCTGCGGCGACGGCGTGGTAACGCCCGAAGACGCCCAGGCGCCGTGCTCCATCCGGTTCGCCCGCGAGCCTGGCCTGGTCCAAAGAGGCGAACGGGCCCGAGGCGATGACCTCGGTCGAGACCGTGCCCGTGAGGGCGGCGGCCGTGAACATCCACCAGCTGGTCGCGTAGGCGAAGATCACGCCGCTGGCCCCCAGCAGGAGACACAGAATGAGGTACATTCGGCGGCGGCCGACCCGGTCGCCGGCTCGCGCCACCGCCACGCTGGAGAGGACCGAGCCCGCCGCCACGGCGGCCAGCACCGCCCCGGCCTGCAGGCCGCTCAACCCCAGGCGGTCGAGGGTGGTGCCCAGAAGCAGGGCGGCGAGCCCATAGGCGAAGGCCCGCACCCCCTGGGCCCACAGAATGCGCCCAGCATCACCAGCCCGGCGCTCGCCATCGTCCCCCGGGCGCAGCATCCGGCGGGATCCCGACCTGCCAGCAGAAACCGGCGGCGGTACTCGTGCAGCCCCTCGAAGATGGGTTCCGCGAATTCCACCAGACGATTTTCGCCCATTACGAACGAGAGGCCCCTCAAGTCCAGGTCCAAGCCCCGGCCCTCCGGAGCGTCGTAGACCTGGTCCGCCAGGTCCGCCTCATGGACGATGCGGGAGACGTCCCACAGAATGGGGTTGTCCAGGTCGAAGTGGGAGAGCATAGTCTCAATCTTGCAGCGGCCTCCGTGATGGGAGAGCGCCGTCCCGGCCATGTCGAACTGGGTCACCCCCCCGGCGGCACCTCCCCGGGGTCTTCTACGAACAGGAATTCCGCCTCTGGGTCCAGGAACCGGCGAATCAGCCACGCGCCGGCGGCCCGATCGATGTGGCAGCCACGTCTGGTCGCCCACCTCATCGGACCGTCCTCGCCCTGACCCGGTCCCCCAATCTCGCCACCGCAGCCTGGGCCCGATGGCGCTCCGGCGGTGGAAAGTAGTCGCGCTCTCCAATCCGACCCAAGTCGCGTCGGAGCCCGGCGAGCGGGCGCCGCCGTGCCACCTCGCCCAGGGCCAGGGCTGCCCCGGCTTCCTCGGTGACGGCGGAATACTCGCTGGCCGCCATCCGCCCCGCCAGCTCGCGTTCCAGCGCGATCAACCCCGGCCTGGCCAGCCAGACACCGGCCCAGCCTCCCACCTCGCGGGCCTCCTCGGCCAGCCACTCCATCCGCTCCCGCGTCTTGGGGCTGGCCGGGAGGGCCACCAAGCCAGCGACTATCTGAAGCGTCCCAATCGGCCCAACTGGCGCCAAAGCGCGATCCGTGGCAGCGACGGCTCGCGTGGCAGCCGGTACGCCAGCAGCACCCACTGGTGAGCAGCGAGCATGCGCCCAAGGCTAGTGCCACCCCGCCTGCAATACAACCGTGGTTACACAGCCATCAACAGAAGCGGACCCCATGCTCCATGACCGCGCTCTGCCGCGGAGTGGTCGGCGGCCAACCTGCTGGGAACACCGCCAGAAGCGGCGCCCAAGAAACGGTGGCCACACAATCGTGTAGCCCTCTACACCAACACTGGGGCCCGTTCACACAAGCTTAACGCCAGATTAATCACCGTTGCCTAGCCTTGCGAGTGTCGGCCATGGTCGACCCGGCAGGAGCGTCAAGCGGCGCTACCACGCGCCGGCGATGGTGTCAACGGTGCCAGAAGGGGAGCCCCGCGATGGTGATGGTCAGACTGACGAATGTACGCAAGCAGTTTGCAGGAGCCGTGGCGTTGGCGGATGTGTCTCTGGAGATTGCGGACGGCGAGTTCTTCACCATGGTGGGTCCGTCGGGCTGCGGCAAGACCACTCTCCTGCGCATCCTGGCCGGGCTGGAGCGGCCCGACAGCGGCGATGTGTGGTTCGGGGACCGGTGCGTCACCGCCACCGACCCGGGCTCACGAGAGGTGGGCATGGTGTTCCAGAACTACGCCCTGTATCCCCACCTTTCCGTCTACGAAAACCTCGCCTTTGGCCTGCGAGTGCGGCGCACCCGTCGCAACCAGGTGCGCCCTCGCGTGACTGAGGTCGCGGCTCTCCTGGATCTGCAGGAACTCCTGGACCGCAAGCCCAAACAGCTGTCGGGCGGCCAGCGCCAGCGGGTGGCCCTCGGGCGCGCGATCATGCGGCGCCCGCACTTGCTGCTCATGGATGAGCCGCTCTCGAACCTGGACGCGATCCTGCGGGAGCGGATGCGGATCGAGCTTCGGCGTTTCCATGACCGCCTCGGCATCACCACCATCTACGTCACCCATGACCAGAAGGAAGCCATCAGCATGTCGGACCGGGTCATGGTGATGAACGCCGGGCGCATTGAGCAGATCGGGTCTCCCGAGGACATCATCCGGCATCCGCTGACGGAGTTCGCGGCGCGCTTCGTGGGACAACCTCCGATGAACATCTGGCGCGCGTCCCTGGAGACCAACGCTGCGGGCGCGGCCCGGGTCACCGATGGCTTGGGGCCGGGGTGGATGGTGCCCGGGCGGTGGCCGGCCACTCCCGGCGGCCCAGCCGATGTCTGGCTGGGCGTGCGGCCCCGTGACTTGGAACTCGCCGGCCCGGGGCAAGCCGCCGACCTTACGGTGACCCTCGACGTGGTCGAGCGAGGAGGAGGCGACGAGGTCTTCCT